>NZ_CAWNQH010000126.1:0-3083 GCF_963876495.1 Xenorhabdus sp. KJ12.1 | reverse complement strand
CCGGTTTTTTGTTAACCATTTTAACGGGATTGATTGCTTACTGCCTTAAAGAGAAAAAGCCATCACTGAAAATTTTCTACTCAGAAGAAGATATTTCAGTAATAGCTTAAGCGGAATTGGGGTTAACTTAAGTGTTATTGCGCCAATTGAATTATTAACAGAGATACTTAAAGATATTATAAGTAAAAAGTAACTCCATCTGGTTAACCACCCCTAATTTTTCAATGATATGTCGTTTATGAGAATAAACGGTACTGCCGCTTATTTTTAATATCTTTGCAATCTTATATGTGCCTATTTCCAGCATCCAATAATAGAGGATCCTATTTTCCTGCGGACTAAAAATAGAACTTTTTGTATTGAAATGAGAAAAATAGTGTTGAATATCATATGAAGCAATTTCTTTTAATCGTTGAAGTAGTAAGCTAAGATTCCTTTTTGGTAAAATAAAATCTTTATTAGTCAATTGGATATGATTATCTGCCCATGGATATGGCTTATCAAGATAGATATAAATGCGTCTATCACGTACCAAGGAGAAAAATAACTTCATGTATTCACAGTATGCACTGCAATAACCGTAATGTGTTAGATTCATCAGAACAATATCTGGTGAAAATACCTGAAGAGTAGTTATTGCATCATGAATTGAATGCATACCTGCTGTAAGGATGTTCGTATTTTCTTTCAGGGACTCAATGATCCCGAGGCGGGTATAATAGCACTCATCAATGATTAATAGCTTCATTAGCTGAACATCCTTGTTCTATAGTGGTTATCATTAAGTAAAACAGTCTGCCGGATAGTTAAATATCAGGTAGTGTCTGGCTGTTTATAATACAGTATTGTGAAAAATAATAAACTATATGAATGATTCTGTGTGCTGGTATTTGTTTTGATAGTAGTGGCGGACACTCAATGTTCTGAGTGTCCTAATAGGTATGAAATTTGCTGTTAATGTTTTGTATAGTCAAGTTGGTCGTATTCTGATGATTCAATCTTCTCGATCCCAGCCTGCAAGATTAGAATTAGCTGTTTTGCAACTCCTGTAGTTAACCACAATGTTTTGTCAATACTGACATTATCTGTTTTTGTGGTTTGATCTGGGGAGGATAAGTAATGAAGGCGAATCATAATGGCGTCATAGGTGTCAACAATACTGATGTCCCAGCCTACAACAGGATGGGTTTGAATAATTTCATCTTTTTGTCCCATATAACCTCCTAATCAGACTACAGCATTGTTATTGGTATAATTGACTAAGAGCTGCGAATCTCATCAAAGATGAGTAATGGCAGTATAAACCTTTTTATCAAACTAATACTACAACCAGTCTCAGAAACCCGATGGTGATCATTTTATCTGAGGGTGAGTATTATCTTGTTTGGTATGGAAAGAGTGAGATGCCTTCATGCGGAAACTAAGTATCTCCGCATGAAGCACGATGAGAGATTACTTACATATTTTGACTTCCCATCCCGCATCTTCTCCAGCCAGGAATGGGATCAATTTTTCGCCATTATGTTCGATGTATTCGAAAACTGGGGTAGGCTTGCGTGTAAGTTCAATAACCCCATCATTAACAGGTAAATTATAAAATTTAGGGCCATTCAGAGAGCAGAAAGCTTCAAAATGCTCCATTGCATTCATTTCTTCAAAAACAGTTGCATAAGCTGCTAAAGCGGTTGGCGCATTGAAAACACCAGCACATCCGCAGGAAGATTCTTTACGGTGCAATAAATGAGGAGCGGAATCCGTTCCCAGGAAGAAGCGGTCACAACCACTGGCAACGGCTGCGCGTAATGCCTCCTGATGAATATTGCGCTTTAATACTGGTAAACAGTAGAGATGTGGTCGGATCCCGCCAACCAGCATGTGATTGCGGTTGAACATCAAATGCTGTGGAGTGAGAGTTGCGCCTAACTTATCATTGCCTTCAAGAACATATTCGGCAGCTTCTTTGGTCGTGATATGTTCGAAAACAACTTTCAGCTCAGGGAACTGCTTACGTAACGGCTCCATTACCTGCTCTATAAAACGGGCTTCACGATCAAAAATATCAATATGAGAAGCAGTCACTTCACCATGGATCAGGAGAGGCATTCCTAATTTTTCCATTGTTGCTAGCAGAGGATAGATCTTCTGTATATCTGAAACACCGTGGCTGGAATTAGTTGTTGCATTGGCAGGATAGAGTTTACAGGCAGTGAAAATACCTTCTTTGTAACCTATTTCAATTTGGGAGCTGTTTGTTGAATCCGTGAGATAGCAGGTCATCAGAGGTTGAAACTGGTGTTCTGATGGAATGGCTGCCATTATCCTGTCTTTATAGGCCTTAGCGCTGGCAACATCTGTTACAGGAGGGGCAAGGTTAGGCATAACGATAGCCCGGCCAAAGAATTGGCTGGTATGAGGAACGATAGTTTTCAGCATATCACCATCGCGAAAATGGACATGCCAGTCGTCAGGGCGGCGGATTTTAATGGTATATGATTCAGTAGTCATGGAACCGGCTCCAGAATATAGGTGAGAAATGGTGGAAGCTGATTCAGCATTCCTTAAGCCGGAGGTAGATGATAAAGAGAAAATAGTTAAATAGCTATTATTAAATGATAATAGTTCCGCTATTTTTGCAGAATTAAGATTTTTATTTTATATAAGCTAGGGTATTCAGAGGAAATTAATTGTATCAAAAAAGGAAAAAATAGAAGTAACAAAACGAGGGTGTATTGAAGCTGGCTCCTCCAACTGGACTCGAACCAGTGACATACGGATTAACAGTCCGCCGTTCTACCGACTGAACTATGGAGGAACTCCTTCAAGACGGGCGTATACTAACGGCTATTTTCTCATTTGTCAAAGGGGAAAATCATAATAACTGGTTGTTTGCCGTTAATATGTACTTTTTGTCGATAATATGTGCTTTTTGATTTTAAGCTCATCAGTGTATCTTCAGCAGCAAAGTAAAAAGCCCGACTCAGCATAACTGAATCGGGCTTCTTTAAATTTGGCTCCTCCAACTGGACTCGAACCAGTGACATACGGATTAACAGTCCGCCGTTCTACCGACTGAACTATGGAGG
>NZ_CAWNQH010000125.1:0-3114 GCF_963876495.1 Xenorhabdus sp. KJ12.1 | reverse complement strand
TCGATCAGCTCAAGAATATTTCTCAGATAGAGCATTCAAGGCATCGCAGTCAACTCGGTTTTTTATTGGAAGTTACTGCCGGCCTTATTGCTTATACATTCCAACCTAAAAAAACCGAGCTTGAATCTACGGGATAATGAGATCGCTATTTTTAAGCGAAGCTGAGGTTAATCAAGTCGGAGACTTTTTTCTTTTGCTTGATGAACCAGATAATCACCTAGATATTGATTCTAGAGTTCAGCTAGCTAAGGCCCTACATCAATTTAACGGTAGTATCTTGGTCGTAAGTCATGATCCAGATTTTATTGAAGAGATTGGTGTTAATGAAAAGTTTTCCTTAGAAATTTAGAATATCAGGTCACGACACCAAAGCGCTAATATGATATTCTTAACGCGATGCTCGACTTCAACAAGTCAATGTTATAGGATGTTAAAGTCGAGCAACGCGTCAAATTCATTTAATTATAGGTGAAGTAGGCTGGCGAATTATTCATTTAAATCGAAATGTTTTCGCATTAATAGTTGGATCATTCCTTCCAATTCTTCCTGAAATTCTTTTGGTACACGGTTAAATTCAAAACTCACGGCTCTACCTTTAGCTCGTTTACGAGCAAAAGAATCCTTATTTTTGAAGTTCCAAAGAGAACTCACCTGCTGCTTTTCTGCTGCGGTTTTTTTTGCTTTGTTGCTGCTAAAATCTTTAAACAGTTTGATGATGTTCGACTTCATTTCGTCGGGAGCAACTAGCTTGGTTTTATCCATATGCTGGATTTCACTACGCACGCAGCTAATGACTTCGTCAATCGAAAGTTTGTTTTTCTTGATGTCAATGGTGACGCCTAAAAGTGCTTTATAGTCTGGATAGCTCAATTCTGCGATGACAGGAAACATAGCAACAATATCACTAGGTACTGAAGCACACTGGATTGCACGAGTCACTTTGGATTGTGACATGTTGCTAGACTCAGCGATTTCCTTCTGAGTCATCCCCCCTTCCCGCAACTGGATCAGGCGCAAGCCGACTTCACGAATGTTGTGCTCTCTTGCAGTCTGGATATCTGCGGCAAGTTGTCTTGCGTCATCGGAGTTGATGTTGGTGTTCGTGACTAAAATATCTAAACCAACACTACAGAAAATCGCGGCGGCGCGTCTGCGAGAACCATCCAGAATCTCTATCTTGCCATCAATACGACGGCCTATTGCTGGGAAGAATTGTTGAAGACTGATAGTGCGTATGATGTCACTGACAGATTCTTTTGTCAGCGCATTTTGATCTCGACCGTTAACCAAAAAATTAACGGTCGTTTCAGATTCCAGTTTATCGACTGGAATATGTTCGAGTTGAAATATGGCTGTTTGACCCGAAGCCAGGGTGAAACGCTGTTCTGTAGTTTGGTTCTCTACTGGTGTATCCAAGGATACTGAATTAAATGTTCTGCCAATGGTTAGACGTTTTTTATTTTGCATTATTGCCTCTGTTGACCCTGATGAATTCAATACGATCAAAAACTGCTTTGGCGAAGTCTTCTGCTGCGCCTTTCGCATTCTTTAGCGCTTCGCCGCTGCCGATATACGTAGCAGGGTTTGCGGAAATGACGGTATCAAAGGATTCTCCACAACGCTCGAATCCATCTAGGCGGGGGATGGCGAAATCAAGCATGTCACCACCAAAAATTTCTTTTGCCAGGCTATGACAGAGCTTGTGATCGGTCTTATTAACTAATTTGGACATAAAACCGATGTTACCTCTGAGGCGAGTTGATGCACCTGTAGATTCGATTATTTCTACCAGCTCCGGCAAGCGAGCCAAGTATTTCAGCGTACTGTGGAAATCCACTTGTGCGGGTGGGATTGGAGTCATAAGAAAGTCTGAGGCAGCGATCGCGTTAGATAAGAAAGAGTCCAAGTGTGGCCCGCTGTCGATAAAGATGAAGTCGTAATGATGTTTCACTTTATCAATGATATTTTCGCGAAGGATGGTATAGATGTTCTGGTTTGGCAGGTGTTCTGCGCAGAGTTCTTCCCAACGTGATGCGATGAATGCGTCTTCAATGGATGCAGGGATAATATCTACGCCTGTAACAACTGAAGACGTGACAAATTCAGACAGCAGTTCTTCGCGGGAAACGTTTTGCAACATAGCTTGGGCTGATGTTGTATCAACAGAACCGATAGATTGCTCATGATCGAGGAACATGGTTGCCGATGCCTGTGGGTCAAGGTCGATAACCAAGATCCTAAGGTCCTCGAAAATCAAGTGCGGATGGGTGCGTAATGCATGTGCCAGAGAAACTGTACTGACGGTTTTGGATACTCCTCCCTTCAAGTTACCTATAAAGAAGGTCAATGCTTCGTGATAGCGAGCCCGGTATTTGGGTACGCCTCTGTGATGGTACAGATCTATGATGTTCTCAATTGTCATTGCGTACTTGGATGAAGAGCCTGCTTGCTTTTTGCCAAATACATATCCCTGCGCTTCCATTTCGTTAACGGCATAATCCACGCTGGCGCGCGTTAACTTGGGTAATTTTGCGAGAGCCGCCTTTGAATACGTTTGGTAATAGGCTGTTTTACTCAACTCCAGCTTTTGGCTTTGGATTTGGTGACTGAGCGACTGGAGTAGACGAACTGACCTTTGCGCAACTTTGTCTAATTGTTTATAGGTTTTATTCATTATTTTACCGTATGTGTAGGTTTTTTGATTTTATTTAAATATCCTACATAAAACTATAAATGTAAAATTTTTAAATTGAAAAGCGCTTTATTTTGCTTATTTTCCACATAGAGATTTTATGATTATCTTATTGTTTTAAATTATTTTTTATGAGGAATTTCAGGGTGAAATCGCCAGAATTTCGCCTCAATTTCAGAGGGGGAATGGAATTTTGTGTTCTGGCTTAACCAGCTTATCAGGAGGGCTATTGAGAAATCATAAAATTCCACATGAAAAAGAAGAGCTAGTAAACATAGAAACGGGGATATGGTTTTAGTACTACAGCCGTGATCCATATTGTATCATGATGACTCTCTATCTTCCTAACACCAAGGGAGGTGTCCTATGACCTCACCTGTCAACCTCTGGGAACAGGAGCTACGGGGCGTGCATTCCCGTCT
>NZ_CAWNQH010000124.1:0-3114 GCF_963876495.1 Xenorhabdus sp. KJ12.1 | reverse complement strand
AGACGGGAATGCACGCCCCGTAGCTCCTGTTCCCAGAGGTTGACAGGTGAGGTCATAGGACACCTCCCTTGGTGTTAGGAAGATAGAGAGTCATCATGATACAATATGGATCACGGCTGTAGTACTAAAACCATATCCCCGTTTCTATGTTTACTAGCTCTTCTTTTTCATGTGGAATTTTATGATTTCTCAATAGCCCTCCTGATAAGCTGGTTAAGCCAGAACACAAAATTCCATTCCCCCTCTGAAATTGAGGCGAAATTCTGGCGATTTCACCCTGAAATTCCTCATAAAAAATAATTTAAAACAATAAGATAATCATAAAATCTCTATGTGGAAAATAAGCAAAATAAAGCGCTTTTCAATTTAAAAATTTTACATTTATAGTTTTATGTAGGATATTTAAATAAAATCAAAAAACCTACACATACGGTAAAATAATGAATAAAACCTATAAACAATTAGACAAAGTTGCGCAAAGGTCAGTTCGTCTACTCCAGTCGCTCAGTCACCAAATCCAAAGCCAAAAGCTGGAGTTGAGTAAAACAGCCTATTACCAAACGTATTCAAAGGCGGCTCTCGCAAAATTACCCAAGTTAACGCGCGCCAGCGTGGATTATGCCGTTAACGAAATGGAAGCGCAGGGATATGTATTTGGCAAAAAGCAAGCAGGCTCTTCATCCAAGTACGCAATGACAATTGAGAACATCATAGATCTGTACCATCACAGAGGCGTACCCAAATACCGGGCTCGCTATCACGAAGCATTGACCTTCTTTATAGGTAACTTGAAGGGAGGAGTATCCAAAACCGTCAGTACAGTTTCTCTGGCACATGCATTACGCACCCATCCGCACTTGATTTTCGAGGACCTTAGGATCTTGGTTATCGACCTTGACCCACAGGCATCGGCAACCATGTTCCTCGATCATGAGCAATCTATCGGTTCTGTTGATACAACATCAGCCCAAGCTATGTTGCAAAACGTTTCCCGCGAAGAACTGCTGTCTGAATTTGTCACGTCTTCAGTTGTTACAGGCGTAGATATTATCCCTGCATCCATTGAAGACGCATTCATCGCATCACGTTGGGAAGAACTCTGCGCAGAACACCTGCCAAACCAGAACATCTATACCATCCTTCGCGAAAATATCATTGATAAAGTGAAACATCATTACGACTTCATCTTTATCGACAGCGGGCCACACTTGGACTCTTTCTTATCTAACGCGATCGCTGCCTCAGACTTTCTTATGACTCCAATCCCACCCGCACAAGTGGATTTCCACAGTACGCTGAAATACTTGGCTCGCTTGCCGGAGCTGGTAGAAATAATCGAATCTACAGGTGCATCAACTCGCCTCAGAGGTAACATCGGTTTTATGTCCAAATTAGTTAATAAGACCGATCACAAGCTCTGTCATAGCCTGGCAAAAGAAATTTTTGGTGGTGACATGCTTGATTTCGCCATCCCCCGCCTAGATGGATTCGAGCGTTGTGGAGAATCCTTTGATACCGTCATTTCCGCAAACCCTGCTACGTATATCGGCAGCGGCGAAGCGCTAAAGAATGCGAAAGGCGCAGCAGAAGACTTCGCCAAAGCAGTTTTTGATCGTATTGAATTCATCAGGGTCAACAGAGGCAATAATGCAAAATAAAAAACGTCTAACCATTGGCAGAACATTTAATTCAGTATCCTTGGATACACCAGTAGAGAACCAAACTACAGAACAGCGTTTCACCCTGGCTTCGGGTCAAACAGCCATATTTCAACTCGAACATATTCCAGTCGATAAACTGGAATCTGAAACGACCGTTAATTTTTTGGTTAACGGTCGAGATCAAAATGCGCTGACAAAAGAATCTGTCAGTGACATCATACGCACTATCAGTCTTCAACAATTCTTCCCAGCAATAGGCCGTCGTATTGATGGCAAGATAGAGATTCTGGATGGTTCTCGCAGACGCGCCGCCGCGATTTTCTGTAGTGTTGGTTTAGATATTTTAGTCACGAACACCAACATCAACTCCGATGACGCAAGACAACTTGCCGCAGATATCCAGACTGCAAGAGAGCACAACATTCGTGAAGTCGGCTTGCGCCTGATCCAGTTGCGGGAAGGGGGGATGACTCAGAAGGAAATCGCTGAGTCTAGCAACATGTCACAATCCAAAGTGACTCGTGCAATCCAGTGTGCTTCAGTACCTAGTGATATTGTTGCTATGTTTCCTGTCATCGCAGAATTGAGCTATCCAGACTATAAAGCACTTTTAGGCGTCACCATTGACATCAAGAAAAACAAACTTTCGATTGACGAAGTCATTAGCTGCGTGCGTAGTGAAATCCAGCATATGGATAAAACCAAGCTAGTTGCTCCCGACGAAATGAAGTCGAACATCATCAAACTGTTTAAAGATTTTAGCAGCAACAAAGCAAAAAAAACCGCAGCAGAAAAGCAGCAGGTGAGTTCTCTTTGGAACTTCAAAAATAAGGATTCTTTTGCTCGTAAACGAGCTAAAGGTAGAGCCGTGAGTTTTGAATTTAACCGTGTACCAAAAGAATTTCAGGAAGAATTGGAAGGAATGATCCAACTATTAATGCGAAAACATTTCGATTTAAATGAATAATTCGCCAGCCTACTTCACCTATAATTAAATGAATTTGACGCGTTGCTCGACTTTAACATCCTATAACATTGACTTGTTGAAGTCGAGCATCGCGTTAAGAATATCATATTAGCGCTTTGGTGTCGTGACCTGATATTCTAAATTTCTAAGGAAAACTTTTCATTAACACCAATCTCTTCAATAAAATCTGGATCATGACTTACGACCAAGATACTACCGTTAAATTGATGTAGGGCCTTAGCTAGCTGAACTCTAGAATCAATATCTAGGTGATTATCTGGTTCATCAAGCAAAAGAAAAAAGTCTCCGACTTGATTAACCTCAGCTTCGCTTAAAAATAGCGATCTCATTATCCCGTAGATTCAAGCTCGGTTTTTTTAGGTTGGAATGTATAAGCAATAAGGCCGGCAGTAACTTCCAATAAAAAACCGAGTTGACTGCGATGCCTTGAATGCTCTATCTGAGAAATATTCTTGAGCTGATCGA
>NZ_CAWNQH010000123.1:0-3235 GCF_963876495.1 Xenorhabdus sp. KJ12.1 | reverse complement strand
TGCTCTTTAACAATCTGGAACAAGCTGAAAATTTGAAACAATCAGCACTGTGTAACAGTGACTGATGAGTCTCTCAAAAACTCGCATCCGAAGACACCTTCGGGTTGTGAGGTTAAGCGACTAAGCGTACACGGTGGATGCCTAGGCAGTCAGAGGCGATGAAGGGCGTGCTAATCTGCGATAAGCGCCGGGAAGGGGATATGACCCGCAAGACCCGGCGATACCCGAATGGGGAAACCCAGTGCAATCCGTTGCACTATCCTGACCTGAATTCATAGGGTCAGGAGGCGAACCGGGGGAACTGAAACATCTCAGTACCCCGAGGAAAAGAAATCAACCGAGATTCCCCCAGTAGCGGCGAGCGAACGGGGAGGAGCCCAGAACTAACATCAGTGTCAGCGTCAGGAGAACGGTCTGGAAAGGCCGGCAGTAAAGGGTGATAGCCCCGTATCTGAAAACGCTGGCAGTGGGAGTTCGATGAGTAGGGCGGGACACGTGGTATCCTGTCTGAATATGGGGGGACCATCCTCCAAGGCTAAATACTCCTGACTGACCGATAGTGAACCAGTACCGTGAGGGAAAGGCGAAAAGAACCCCGGCGAGGGGAGTGAAAGAGAACCTGAAACCGTGTACGTACAAGCAGTGGGAGCACCCTTTGGGGTGTGACTGCGTACCTTTTGTATAATGGGTCAGCGACTTATATTCTGTAGCAAGGTTAACCGTATAGGGGAGCCGCAGGGAAACCGAGTCTTAACTGGGCGTTAAGTTGCAGGGTATAGACCCGAAACCCGGTGATCTAGCCATGGGCAGGTTGAAGGTTGGGTAACACTAACTGGAGGACCGAACCGACTAATGTTGAAAAATTAGCGGATGACTTGTGGCTGGGGGTGAAAGGCCAATCAAACCGGGAGATAGCTGGTTCTCCCCGAAAGCTATTTAGGTAGCGCCTCGTGAATTCATCTTCGGGGGTAGAGCACTGTTTCGGCTAGGGGGTCATCCCGACTTACCAACCCGATGCAAACTGCGAATACCGAAGAATGTTATCACGGGAGACACACGGCGGGTGCTAACGTCCGTCGTGAAGAGGGAAACAACCCAGACCGCCAGCTAAGGTCCCCAAGTCATGGTTAAGTGGGAAACGAAGTGGGAAGGCTCAGACAGCCAGGATGTTGGCTTAGAAGCAGCCATCATTTAAAGAAAGCGTAATAGCTCACTGGTCGAGTCGGCCTGCGCGGAAGATGTAACGGGGCTAAACCATGCACCGAAGCTGCGGCAGCGACACGTAAGTGTTGTTGGGTAGGGGAGCGTTCTGTAAGCCGTTGAAGGTGGCCTGTGAGGGCTGCTGGAGGTATCAGAAGTGCGAATGCTGACATAAGTAACGATAATGCGGGTGAAAAACCCGCACGCCGGAAGACCAAGGGTTCCTGTCCAACGTTAATCGGGGCAGGGTGAGTCGACCCCTAAGGCGAGGCTGAAAAGCGTAGTCGATGGGAAACAGGTTAATATTCCTGTACTTGGTGTTACTGCGAAGGGGGGACGGAGAAGGCTATGTCATCCGGGCGACGGTCGTCCCGGTTTAAGCGTGTAGGTGGGCAGTCTTGGTAAATCCGGACCGCTGTATAACACTGAGGCGTGATGACGAGGCACTACGGTGCTGAAGTGACAGATGCCCGGCTTCCAGGAAAAGCCTCTAAGCTCCAGGTAACATTGAATCGTACCCCAAACCGACACAGGTGGTCAGGTAGAGAATACTCAGGCGCTTGAGAGAACTCGGGTGAAGGAACTAGGCAAAATGGTGCCGTAACTTCGGGAGAAGGCACGCTGGCGTTAGGTGAAGGGACTTGCTCCCGGAGCTGAAGCCAGTCGCAGATACCAGCTGGCTGCAACTGTTTAATAAAAACACAGCACTGTGCAAACACGAAAGTGGACGTATACGGTGTGACGCCTGCCCGGTGCTGGAAGGTTAATTGATGGGGTTATCCGTAAGGAGAAGCTCTTGATCGAAGCCCCAGTAAACGGCGGCCGTAACTATAACGGTCCTAAGGTAGCGAAATTCCTTGTCGGGTAAGTTCCGACCTGCACGAATGGCGTAATGATGGCCAGGCTGTCTCCACCCGAGACTCAGTGAAATTGAACTCGCTGTGAAGATGCAGTGTACCCGCGGCAAGACGGAAAGACCCCGTGAACCTTTACTATAGCTTGACACTGAACACTGGTCCTTGATGTGTAGGATAGGTGGGAGGCTAAGAAGTGTGGACGCCAGTCTGCATGGAGCCATCCTTGAAATACCACCCTTTAATGGCTGGTGTTCTAACGTAGGCCCGTTATCCGGGTTGCGGACAGTGTCTGGTGGGTAGTTTGACTGGGGCGGTCTCCTCCCAAAGCGTAACGGAGGAGCACGAAGGTTAGCTAATCACGGTCGGACATCGTGAGGTTAGTGCAAAGGCATAAGCTAGCTTGACTGCGAGCGTGACGGCGCGAGCAGGTACGAAAGTAGGTCTTAGTGATCCGGTGGTTCTGAATGGAAGGGCCATCGCTCAACGGATAAAAGGTACTCCGGGGATAACAGGCTGATACCGCCCAAGAGTTCATATCGACGGCGGTGTTTGGCACCTCGATGTCGGCTCATCACATCCTGGGGCTGAAGTAGGTCCCAAGGGTACGGCTGTTCGCCGTTTAAAGTGGTACGCGAGCTGGGTTTAGAACGTCGTGAGACAGTTCGGTCCCTATCTGCCGTGGGCGTTGGAAGATTGAAAGGGGCTGCTCCTAGTACGAGAGGACCGGAGTGGACGCACCACTGGTGTTCGGGTTGTCATGCCAATGGCACTGCCCGGTAGCTAAGTGCGGAAGAGATAACCGCTGAAAGCATCTAAGCGGGAAACTTGCCTTGAGATGAGTCTTCCCTGACTCCTAGAGAGTCCTGAAGGAACGTTCGAGACGAGGACGTAGATAGGCTGGGTGTGTAAGCGTTGCGAGACGTTGAGCTAACCAGTACTAATGAACCGTGCGGCTTAACCTGACAACACCGAAGGTGTTTTGCGGGGATTGAGAGCAAAGACAGCGTTTCAGAGAAAAAACATGACCGAAAGAAGACGGTCAGACAGCTTGTTCGGGATTGAAAACAGGATTTGTCTGGCGGCAATAGCGCGGTGGTCCCACCTGACCCCATGCCGAACTCAGCAGTGAAACGCCGTAGCGCCGATGGTAGTGTGGGGTCTCCCCATGTGAGAGTAGG
>NZ_CAWNQH010000122.1:0-3270 GCF_963876495.1 Xenorhabdus sp. KJ12.1 | reverse complement strand
TATAGCTGGCACCGGTTTGATACCGAGCGTTCAGTGGCCTTCGGTCGTCAATCGGACAATCTGAAAGCCAAATACGGTGCGCAAACCGGGCAGTTATTTGCGGAAGCGGCTTACGGGATCAACCCGGACTGGCTCAATCTGGAGCCTTTCGCCAACCTATCCCATGTTAATTTCCGTAATGATGGCATCAATGAACACGGTGGTGCCGCTGCCCTGACCGGGAAAAAACAATCGAAGAATGCCACCCTCTCGACATTAGGTTTACGTGTAAACCAGAACTGGCAGACGCAGGATCAGCTGACTGTCGGCATGTATGGTGAATTAGGCTGGCAACATCAGTTCGGTAATGTCGCACGTGACAGTCAATTGAGTTTCAGCAACAGCGATGTGTCATTTACCGTTAACAGTGTCTCCGCTGCACGTGATGCGGCAATCATCAAAGCCGGCACTTCCCTGAGTATTAATGAAAATACCCAGTTATCAGTGGGCTACAACGGGGTCTTATCACGTGGTCACAAAGATAACGGCGTTTTCTTAAATGCCAACTGGAAATTCTAGTCAGTAAAAAAAAATCCCACTCACTGCTGGCAGGCAGTGAGTTTTTCTTTGTGTATAAATCCATTATATGAAAAACAGGCTTATCACTATGAAAAAAAACAACTCAGTAAAACCTATTGTTTTGTGGATAACATTATTGTGTGGGCTTTTACCTGCTACTGCTGCTATCGCTGATAGCGGGTATCAAGAAAAAGGACGGTTGAACTCACCGGATAGCTGGTTATCAGAAGAATTTAAACGCCAGTGGGGATTAACAGCTATTGGTGCACATTACGCCTATGCCCGAGGTTATACCGGGAAAGGGATCACTGTCGGGGTGCTTGATCAGGCCGTAACGCCTCATGCTGAGTTCGCAAACAAGCTTAAAATATTAAGCCCGACAGATATTGTGAGTTATAAATATGATGACGATAAATCTGGCAATATCTCTTTTGGCAATCATGGTAACCATGTCGCCGGTACTATTGTCGCAAACCGGGACGGCAAGGAGATGCATGGAGTCGCATTTAATGCCGACTTGGTTACTGCAAAATTTTTGGGTAATTATCATAATCGCACAGAAGCGATGATCCAAAGTAATGTTCGGGTCATCAATAATAGTTGGGGCGTCAGGCCTAGCTATGAAGTAGATGAACGGGGTAACCCCAGACGCTGGCCAAATGGGACAGTAAAATATAAGCAGGTGACATTAGCTCATGTTATTAACGAAATGGAACCGATTAAAGGAATATTGGATCATTTAAGCCATTCACCAATTCCTGAGATATACGATGATCTCTCTGGTACAGCGGGTTTATTACGTGCAGCACGCCATCATAAATTAGTTGTTCGTTCTGCCGGAAATGCTAATAACTATAACGTTACCTGGATAGATGCAGGCATACCATTCTTCTTCCCTGACGTTTTGAAAAACTATCTCAGTGTCGCCAACCTGACTCAGGACAAGGAGCTGGCTCTGTCATCAACCCGTTGTGGATATACCGCCAGCTATTGTTTATCTGCACCGGGCACCCTAGTTTACAGTAGCACCGGTGAATTCGTTCCAAAATCAGGTGGTGCAATAAACGAAGGTGCGCTGAATAGAGGGGAGCTTGAAATTGACTCTTCCTATGGTCTCAAGACGGGGACATCTATGGCAGCGCCTCATGTCGTCGGAGCCGCCGCTGTCCTGATGCAACGTTTCCCTTATATGACGGCGGGACAAATTTCAGATGTCCTAAAAACTACCGCAACCATCATTAATAAAGAAGGCAAAAGGATCCATGAATTTTCCGGCTGGGGCATGCTTAACCTGAAAGATGCCATTGATGGCCCGAAAATGTTTATCACGAAGGACGATATTCCCGCTGAATTTTATATTGAAAATTCCTATACCGATACGCAGTTTGTCGCCAATATCGTTGGCATGGGGGAAAAAGTAGAAGCAGGCACAACGGTAGAACGCATCTGCGACAGCATCGAATGTACCTATGACTACTGGAGTCATGATATTTCCGGTCACGGTGGGTTAACCAAAACCGGTAAAGGGATGCTGGAACTGACCGGTAAAAATAGCACCTATCAAGGCCCTACCCTAGTTGAACAGGGCCAGTTACAGGTCAGTGGCGGCATCGCTTCTGATGTGACGGTACATAAGGGTGCCGCATTCAGCGGAAATGGTACGGTTGGCTCGCTCATCGCTAAGAGCGGCTCTTATATTGCCCCCGGTAATGTGGGTCCCATGAATACGGATTTAATCGGCACACTGAAAGTTAACAACGATGTGACTTTCGAAGCAGACTCAAATTACCTTGTTGAAGTCGCCAGAAATACCGCTGGGTTGAGTGACCGTCTTTATGCTGACGGTTTAGCTACATTAAAAGGTGGCGAGGTTGAAGTTAGGTTAGAAAACAGCAGCAATTTGCTTTCAAAACCCGAAGTCCGCAGCCTGCTGGGTCAGCAATACAATATCCTACAGGCCAACAAAGGCATCAATGGTCAGTTTACTGCCGCTTCACCTGACTACCTGTTCATTGGCACTCAACTGGACTACCAGCGTGATCGAGTCATGTTAGATATCAATCGTAATGCTACCCCATTTGCCAGTGTGACAAAAACCGCCAATGAGCGCGCCATCGCTAATGCGGCGGAGAAATTGCATCTGGGCCATCCGGTTTATGAAAGCATTCTGATGTCGGATACGGCGCCGCAGGCGGGCAAAGCCTTCCAGCAATTGTCTTCAGGCCAAATCCACGCTGATATCGCGTCTGCACAAATCAATGGCAGCCGTTATCTGCGTGATACCCTGAATACCCGTTTACGTCAGGCAGACAGCGGATTGGCCAGTCAGGATATCAAGGCTGACCAAAACGGGGTCTGGGCACAGATCACCAGTAACTGGCAACGGACTAACAGTAACAGTGAAGCCAACGGTTATCGCATGTCCAACTACGGCGTATTTCTGGGTGCAGATCGGGTAGTAGCCAATGACCTGCGACTAGGTATGGCTACCGGTTTCACCCGCTCTTCCCTGCGTGGCGGTGATAATACTTCCGCAGGCAGTGATAACTTCCATCTGGCATTTTATGGCAGCAAACAGCTGGATGCGCTGGCCTTGCGTACCGGCGTAGCTTATAGCTGGCACCGGTTTGATACCGAGCGTTCAGTGGCCTTCGGTCGTCAATCGGACAATCTGAAAGCCAAATACGGTGCGCAAACCGGGCAGTTATTTGC
>NZ_CAWNQH010000121.1:0-3336 GCF_963876495.1 Xenorhabdus sp. KJ12.1 | reverse complement strand
TTCTAAATTATACATGCCTGAGGATCTCCACGATTTTGTTTTCTTTAGCAAAAACTTTGATCGTGCCTCAGGCACTTTAGTTCCCTTCTTAAGCGAAGCTCAGGTTAATTACGTGAGTAGTAAACACAATGCAGTTTTTCCAGATGATGTGGTGGCTGCCGAAAATACACGGGTTGCCTTTTCACTTTTATTAACAGCCTATTCCTCTGGGTCACCGATAAAAATTATGCGGTGTTATGGGGACGGCGTGGTGGCGTTTGGAACGGGACAAAGCGGGCTTTAAATAGGATATATTATGGCGATAGGACGGGGATGAGAGGGAGTTGCTCAGTCATTTTGTAACGCTGTACTGTTTCCTATAGTGTCACCACAGGTCAGTAATACACTGTTACAGATCAATTCCAGTGTATTGCGCGAAACACCACAGGCCGGATTATGATAAATAGTGATATCTGCTATTACACATTCTCTTTCTGTTTAGCGGGAGATCCGGCCCATAATTAAAGGCTTATTAAAACGACAGGCGCAGTGCCAGTGCAGACAACGTCACAAAAAGAACCGGAATGGTCATTACTATCCCGACGCGGAAATAATAGCCCCATGAGATGATGATATTTTTCTGCGCGAGAACATGCAGCCAAAGTAACGTCGCCAGGCTCCCAATGGGCGTGATTTTAGGTCCCAGATCACTGCCAATAATATTGGCGTAAATCATAGCGTCTTTGATAACACCCGTTGCCATACTGGATTCAACAGAAAGTGCACCAACCAGAACGGTAGGCAAGTTATTCATCACCGATGACAGAATTGCTGTCAGGAAACCGGTGCCCAGTGTCGCTCCCCAAAGGCCGTAATCAGTTAAGGTATTCAGTATGCCCGACAGAACATCGGTGAGACCGACATTACGCAGGCCGTACACCACCAGATACATCCCAAGTGAAAAAATAACGATTTGCCAGGGTGCCTTTTTCAGTACGTTACCCGTATTGATCACATGACTTCGGCGAGCAACCAGCCAGAGGACAAGAGCAGCAACAGCGGCAACCAAACTCACAGGGACGCCTAAAGGCTCAAGGGCAAAGAAACCCATCAACAACAGGGCGAGCACAATCCAACCAGTTTTGAATGTGCGCACATCACGAATAGCCTCACGCGGTAATTTCAATTTCGCAACGTCATAGGTCTTCGGAATATCTTTGCGGAAAAACCAGTGCAACATGGCAAGCGTAGCGGTGACAGCGGCGATATCAACCGGCACCATTACTGAGGCATAATCATGAAATCCCAGTTTGAAGAAGTCAGCAGAGACGATATTCACCAGATTAGAAACGATCAACGGTAAACTGGCTGTATCGGCAATAAATCCCGCTGCCATGACGAATGCCAGCGTGGCTCCCCGGCTGAAACCGAGTGCCAGAAGCATCGCAATCACTATCGGGGTCAGAATCAACGCTGCACCATCGTTTGCAAACAGCGCGGAAACACTGGCTCCGAGCAAGATAATGTAGGTGAAAAGCCAACGGCCTTTACCCCCTCCCCAACGTGCAACATGCAGGGCTGCCCATTCAAAAAAACCCGATTCATCAAGCAACAGACTGATGATAATTATAGCGATAAAGGCGGCCGTTGCGTTCCAGACAATTTGCCACACCACTTGAATATCACTGATATGCACAACACCAGTGATCAAGGCAAGTGTGGCACCAATGACGGCACTCCAGCCAATGCCAAGCCCCTTTGGTTGCCATATCACCAGGATCAGAGTCAGAACAAAAATTGCCCCTGCAAGCCACATAGTTTTCTCCTAATAAATATACATATGTGAAAAATCAAATTTGTTTGAATAAATTTTTTCTTGTTACTGACAGGAGGATTTACCGCTTGTTGTCGAGTTGATCTTCTGAAGTCGCGTACTCAACTGAGCTATCTCAGCCTGCTGGCATTGAAATGCCTGTTCAAGGACATTAGCTGCCCAGACAGGGATATGTGGAGACAAACGATAGTAAATCCACTTGCCTTCACGTCTATCTAGAAGCAGCCCGGCTTCGCGAAGCATAGCCAGATGGCGAGAAGTTTTAGACTGCGGTTCCTGAAGTGCCGTTGAGATGTCGCAAACACACAGCTCGCCGGTCTCACGTAGCAACAACATGATGCGCAGGCGTGTCTCATCCGAAAGGTATTTGAAAAAATGAAGCGGGGTAAGCTGAGTCATAAACACTCCTATTTCTGAACTGAATATCATACTCAGGAGTAACGACTCGTCAATAATACATTTGTTTAAGTGAATATGTTTTTGATGAACGGCTATATGTTGATGTTTCTACCCGAAGGTGAGCCTTACAAACACTCGGATCATCGATAAGTCTGATTACTCTAATCTGCGGAACGTGTGAGGTGGGATTTTTCCAACTCGTCGGATCAGAATGGAAAAAGTTTTTTAGCGTATTTGATGTAAAATCACGCAATACGTTTTGGCAAGTTCTAAGCTGAAGGTTGTTAATTTTTTAGATGGGGTTCGGGATAAGTTTGTCTTCACTCCGTTTTTCTCTTGAGTCACTCAACGTGAGTTTTGCTAATGTGTTGGAGATTGACTATTTGTATTTTTTTATTATTTGTTGTTGAGCTTTTCGAGCTGACTTTGTAAGAAATCGATAAATGTCCGGACGTTCTCGGAAACATGGAGGGTATTGGGATAGAGCACGTGAGCCATGGCTCTGTTGCCCGCCCCTGCCTTCATCATGGATGGCAGGGATGAGCCGGTGGAATTTATCAGATGATTCCTTTCTGGGTAAAGGTAACCCGTGTTGCTTCATTCAGATCCATGGTTTTCATGGTTTCTGGTGACACCCACGCAATTTCCTGAAATTCTTCGTTGAATGTAATGTTTCGGTTGGTACTGATACAGTCAAAGATGAGGTAAATCATGTAAATTTCTTCTGTGGTGCCATCCGGATACGTTTTAATCCGGATATCATCACGAAAAGCCCAAGGTTTCACTTCCGTTATTTCCAGAGCTTCACCCAGCTCTTCCCTGATTTCTCGTCTCAGTGCTGCTTCCATTGTTTCGTTGGGTTCCATTCCTCCTCCGGACAATGCCCACTGACCCGGAAAAACACCACGATCAAATGCCATTTTACAAAGCAGGTATTCGCCATTATTCTGAATAATAGGACAGACAATTGTTCTTTGACGCATATCATCTCCGCAGCATATTTATTTTATTGATAACTAACCTGAGCTTCGCTTAAGAAGGGAACTAAAGTGCCTGAGGCACGATCAAAGTTTTTGCTAAAGAAAACAAAATCGTGGAGATCCTCAGGCATGTATAATTTAGAA
>NZ_CAWNQH010000120.1:0-3340 GCF_963876495.1 Xenorhabdus sp. KJ12.1 | reverse complement strand
CTTGTTCCGGGTAATGGTAGCGACGTAGCCCCCGAAGTTAAGGTACGTGATAAGCATGGAGTAGTAACATCTTGGCAACCTACGCAAGACGATATGATGGCTTGTGATTGGGAGTTAGTGAAGGCAGAAATAAAGCCAATATGCCCAGAAGACACAATGCTGTCTTTTGATCTTAAGGTAGGTACTAGCCAATATCTTTATGTTCAGCAACAGGCTCAAGATTGGGGATATTTGACCGAGGGTGTAGATAAGGGGGAAAATGAATCCACTTTTGGTACTCTGACTAATCTTCAAAGCACTATAGGTATTGGAAACATCTTATCGTTCACATTGACTGAGAACCCCATTGGTACTTTTTATATTATAGCATTACAAGTTGACACTCAAAACCAACCGAACTTAGGGGGTAAAACTCTTGAAGTAGTGGTGAATGGCTCAACTTATAATCTGGGTGCCTATGCCAGTAATGCTACAAATGTTTTTTTATATATGTCTGACGGAGCAAAGCAGCTAGGCGACCTACTAAAACAAAACGTAGGTAAGACACTGCACTTTTGCTTCAACTGGAAATAAATCTACACACTGATTTCAAGGCTGCTTAATGCGGCCTTTTTGTTTTTACATAATAAAATTAGGAATCACATAATGAAAAAGTTAAAGGTGACAATTTCAGGTCTAACTGAAAGTGATGCTGCTAGCTCTGTGGTTTTCAGGATATGGCAACATGATAAATTGCTAGTTGAAGATACACTGAAAGGCAAAATATCAGGAGAATATATCAAGCTTTATGATGTTAATTGCTCTAATGAGCCGCTCAAGATTGAGCATAACCGGAATGGCCTGACATCATTTAAGATCACTGCCAGTATCGCATAATCAATCGCATTTCATTGAACTTTAATTAACCAATTAATAATCTATTCTCCGGGTACCCAAACAAAGGAGATAGATATGTTTGTAGAGAAAGGGCTAAAGCCAGATTTAGATAACACTGGCTTTGTGCTCGGATGGGGGGTTGTCCGTTATTCCCCATGGCATTTGGCAGGCGTGTATGCCACCAAAGATAAAGCCGAAATAGAAGCGGTTAATTTAGGTTCGGAATATGAAGTACATTACGGATCACACAAACCCGATACGGATGATTTCATATGGTTTGTTGAATCTTAACCCTAATTTATATCTCGATAAATTAATGCAGGGTCGCACTAAGCGGCCTTTTTGCTTTGGACTATATCGAAACAGTCCTCGTATTGGTTATATGTGAAGTTAGCTTCACATATAGCGACTTAGCTTCACACATAAGAAATTTGCCACCGCAATCACTCCTACAATCTCAGTATCTTTATTGCGGCTGGCAACCTATTAACTCACGTGAGGTGAATGATGAAGATTGAAGTTTCTATGCCACGAAAATCGAACCGAGTTGATCAAGCAAAGGCTGAGCTAGTGAGAAAAGGTGAAGCTGGTTTCATGGATGACATCGTTAATACATTGATAGCGAAAATTGTCGTTGGTGGCGTCAGTGATGTGCATGGCTTGGAGGTATCATTTGAGTATTCGGAAGACTTTGTAACGGATAAAATCACTTTAAAGGCATTTAATGATAGGGCTGTGGCTTTCGCTGAGAAAACAATGAGAGATTTAAAAATCCCCAAATGATTGGGGATTGGTATGATTAGTCTTCTTTCCTAATCATGTCGAAATACATATTATCGGCTTTGCCATATATGGATGATAAGGATTGTGCGCGTTTTTCCTTACCAAACGATTTGTCTGATTCAAACAATTTTCCCATATACTTGGTAATCCTTGCCCGTAAATCACCAGCATTTTCTCCAGCTTCTGCCATTGAGATTGCCAGTAAAAACGCAAGTTGATACTCAACTAATTCGTTATCCATGATTTTCCTTTTTAGAGGTCATCAGCCATCCCTCTATTGGTTGGTTGATTTTTGGCTGATCTAACAACATACCTTAACTATTCACTTATTACTTTTAACCTACTCACAGGGGCGACCACAGACTCACCCCACGGACGCCCATTGTTCTGATGGGGTGGAAATATGCGTATGCCAAATAAAGACCCAAGCAGCTTTGAGTTATCTCAATGGCTGATACTTTTGTTGCTTTCTGCGTGGGGCGGGATAGTCCGCTACATCATTGATATAAAAACCAGCAACGCCCGCTGGAGTTGGCTTGGAGCATTTGCCCAAGTCATTGTTTCAGGATTTACCGGATTGATAGGCGGCTTTATCAGTTTGGAGGCAGGACTGAGCTTATACATGACGTTTGCCAGTGCAGGCATGTGTGGGGCAATGGGCAGTATCGCCCTCACGTATTTCTGGAACCGACTGACAGGTGCTCACAGATGATTAAGGAAATATACGGTGTGAAGATATTTCCGCTGGTTGTAATGTTTTATCAGGTTCGCCGTTGGTGGGTGCTGCGGAAGTTGAGAAACCATTGGCACCATGACCAAAAGTTCGCGAAGTGCTACCAGCAACATAAATGGGCGCGCAGGGTTTTCAATATTGAATGGAATTACCTTTTTATCAAACATTCAGCGAGAGCCAAACAACAGCGGGGTGAGATCTGATGAAAATCAGCGAGAACGGATTGAGCTTCATCAAGCAATATGAAGGCCTGAAACTGAAAGCCTATCCCGATCCGGCTACTGGAGGTATTCCGTGGACAATCGGCTACGGTCACACAAAAGACGTCAAGCCGGGGCAAGTCATCACAGAACAGCAGGCCGAAGCATTCCTGTATGATGACCTTAAGCCTATTTACATCACCCTTGAATCCGCTGTGAAGGTATCACTGACTCAGGGGCAGTTTGATGCGCTGTGCTCGTTCATCTTCAATTGCGGTGCAGGTAACTTTGCTCGTTCTACCTTGCTGAAGAAACTCAATGCCGGTGACTATCAAGGTGCAGCCGATGAATTCCAGAGATGGAATAAGGCAGCAGGTAAAGTGATGAACGGTCTGACTAAGCGTAGGGCATCTGAGCAACAGATGTTTTTATCATGAGATTCCACAGTCAGTACTTTACCTTCGGTGTAATGGGACTACTCGTCGGTATGTTCTGGTTCTACTACAGCGAGTATCAGGACAAGGCCGAAGAATACACCAGCTTAAAGTTGCAGTATGACGCACAGGTCATTGCCATAAATAAGCAGCAAGAGCGCCTTGAACAACTTGCAAAATTAGACGAAATATACATAGAGAAACTCGCCAATGCTAAGACTGAAATCGATACTCTTCGGGCTGATGTTGCCGCTGGTCGTCGCAAGCTGCGCATCAAGGCCACCTGTCCTGTGCGTGAGGCCACTCCCTCCGTC
>NZ_CAWNQH010000119.1:0-3858 GCF_963876495.1 Xenorhabdus sp. KJ12.1 | reverse complement strand
TTATTCCAAATCCGAAGAGATGCATGACAAAGTGGTAGGTACGTTCATTGAGCGTGAATACTATCTTTCATAACAGATCTAACTATTGGGAGCATGACCAGCTCATTGGCTTTATTGTGATGTCGTGGCTGTTCAGTCTGTTACTGGAATATCTTGGGATGACTTTTTTCTGGCCGGATGAAGGCGCGGCTCACAGCCAGACGATGATGAAAACCGAGCTGCAATTTTTATCCACGGAGTTTACCCGGAGTCTGTTATTGTCAGAACCTTCACAAACGGTCTCTGACTGGCTGGCGCAGACCTATCAATGGCTGTTTGTTGACAGTGGTTTTCTGCACTGGATACAGGGGCAATCGCACTCTCAGCTTAATAGCCGCAATGATTTTCTGCGTGAATTCAATACGGTATTACATAGCATATCGGGTTATTTGCGGGAATATGCGCTGGCTACCGTGTTTATCACGATGGTGACGCTGATCCGGCTGGCGATTCTGGTGCTGTCCGTTCCGTTGTTTGTGATGGTGGTGTTGGTCGCGCTGGTTGACGGGCTGGGGCGACGGGACTTACGCCGGTATGGCGCAGGCTATGAATCGAGTTTTGTTTACCATCATGCTAAGCGGGGCATTAAACCGGCCTGCACCATTCTCTGTGTGCTGTATTTATCCTAGCCGGATGTGGTGTATCCTACGGTGATATTGTTGTCTGCGGCACTCTTGCTGGGGATGGCGGTGGTGATCACGACTTCGATGTTTAAGAAATACCTTTAAGTGCGACGTGAATATTTATTTCAATTAAAAACAATTTGATACATTGATTTGAAGTAAATTATAAGCTTCGCCAGTTATTGTCAAACATTCAATATCAGAATGAAGATTGACCTGTTGTACGACCAACAGTAGCCCAAGAGGACAGGCATTACGGGTAACGGTTTTGTCTGAAGCTCCTCCGGAAAGTAGCCACCGTTAGGTGTGATCATCCCTGTGAGGGGGGGATTACGATCCTCGAAGCAGCATCGGGGTAAGGCGCAAGGCTGACTGGTAGGGATAATGTAAGTGAATTGCTGATAAACATCGTTAATTTTGATGTGCCAAAGCTGCTGTCAGGCACTGACCAAAAGGGTATGTGGCTGGTTGCTCTTGTTTATAGTGGGAGCACGTCGTCATCAAAGCCACCGGTGAATAGGCAGATCCTAACCCAGTCGTGTAATTGGTGAGGAACACGGTAAGCCCGTATCGTTGCCCTCGGGGCAGGCAGACCGTAAGGAATGCTATTGACGGTGCGGGTAAAGGAGGATGGAGAAAGCGAAGGTCTGGTCGTAATAGCCAGAATACGGGTTGAAACATCACCTGACGCGAAAGTGAGCCCACTTCCATCTGGTCTTTAATCGCATGAAACCTGTAACACTCTGACGATAATGGAGGAAAGCAGCATGGTAGCGCACTCGGCAACATCAGTGTCTGCGCTTTCCCACGGTTTATTCTGCTGGCACGATATCGATTGGTGTCATGTTGAACAAACGGTGAGAGCACTACAGATCCGGATTGCGAAAGCGTGTAAGGCCAACAACTGGCGCAAAGTGAAAGCGTTGCAACGGATGTTGGTTCGCTCCCGAACCGCCAAATTTCTGGCGGTTCGGCGAGTGACTGAAAGTAGCGGTAAACGAACCCCTGGCGTTGACAGAAAATTATGGTCAACACCAGAAGCGAAGTGGAAAGCTGCCCAGACGTTAAAACGCCGGGGTTATCAGGCGAGTCCTCTTCGTCGGGTTTTCATCCCAAAATCAAAGGGTAAACATCGCCCTCTGGGCATTCCTACCCTGAAAGATCGCGCTATGCAGGCGTTGTATCTGCTGGCATTATCTCCTGTGGCAGAAACAACCGGCGATCCAAACAGCTATGGTTTCAGAGCAGAACGCTCAACGGCAGACGCAATGGCACAATTGTTTTGTTGCCTGTCGAAAAAACGTTCTCCACAATGGGTATTGGAAGCGGATATTAAAGGGTGTTTTGATCATATCAACCATAAGTGGCTGCTCGAACATATCCCTATGGATAAGAAAGTGCTGCGCAACTGGTTAAAATCAGGTGTCGTGTATCAGGGAAATCTGGCAGCAACAGAGGAAGGAACCCCACAGGGTGGGATTATCTCCCCAACACTGGCGAATATGGTTCTGGATGGATTAGAAGCCTTGCTTAAGAAACACATCGGCAAGGAACGCGCCCGGATAAACAAGATCAATATAGTGCGGTATGCCGATGACTTTGTAGTCACCTGCCGTTCGAAAGAAATGCTGGAAGAGCAGGTTAAATCCTGGATTGAAGGCTTTCTGTCCGAACGGGGATTGACGTTGTCTGAGGAAAAAACACACATTACACATATAGATACGGGTTTTGATTTTCTGGGGTGGAATTTTCGCAAATACGGCGGAAAGTTTCTGATCAAACCCGCCAAGAAGAATGTGCAAGCATTCTGTCAAAAAGTTAAGGAGACAATCACGGCCAATCGGGCGGCGAAGCAGGTGAATCTTATCCACATTCTTAACCGCCTACTGAAAGGCTGGGCACAGTACCATCAACCCGTGGTAGCCAAATCGACGCTTCATAAAGTGAATGCACAGATCTGGTTTATGCTCTGGCAATGGGCCAGACGGAGACATCAGAAGAAAGGAGCTCAATGGGTGAAAGATCGCTATTTTCACACCATAGGTAACCGGGACTGGGTCTTCGCCTCTGACACAGAAAGTGGAACGAGGGAAGGGGTACTGTATGATATCTCAAGTATCCCGATACGACGCCATTTAAAGGTGAAGGGGAAGTACAATCCATTTGATCCGGCATGGGAACAAGAGGGTGAAATGTTGCGGACGAAACGGATGATGAATAAGCTCCGGTATCGTCGGCAAATATTCATTCTTTATCGCGAACAACAGGGACGTTGTGCGTTGTGTAAAATGCCAATCACTCAAGAAACAGGCTGGCAGGAGCACAATCTGGTGCCTCGCCATCGGGGCGGCAGAGATGTCATCGGAAACAGAGTATTACTCCATCCTTCTTGCCATCATGAGGTTCATGAGCGCGAATTTTCGGTTAACACGCTGGCCTGCTAAGCAGGTTTATAAAGGCTTGAGCCGTATGCGGTGAAAGTCGCTCGTACGGTTCTTAGAGGGCGGGTGCGTAGTAATACGTGCTCGCTACTCGACATTGCTGGACGATGACCTACAAAACGGCTGTTGGTTTTGTAGGTCATCGTCAGCAGACAAGCCGCATGGCGGCGCGTCAGTCTGGTACTCACGTTAATCTATCCTGAGACCCATAGAGTATATATTGTCAATTTGGTTGCTCAAGACACCTCATATCCAAGGCATCAAAAAAAATTAAGGCTCATCAAATTATAATATTACCATTTGAAATAATTAAGTTATTTTTATTTTTATGCTCGATAAAATAATACCCATACGCAATATTGGATGTTATTTATGTCAAGTTATACATTGGATAATTCTTATAAACTGGCTAGCTATCGTTTATCATTATTAGAACAACAATTAGATCCTCTGACTCAGCGTCGTATAAAAATGCTCGACCTTGGCCAAGGTGCTCGTTGTCTGGAAATCGGGGCCGGAAATGGTTCAATAGCTAAATGGTTGTGTCAGCATGTTGGAGCTAACGGCAGTGTGGTGGCAACGGATATTAATACAATATTACTCAATCATATCATGCTCCCCAATCTGAAAATTTGGGAGCATGATATTCTAAAGTCGGTCATGCTCCCAATAGTTAGATCTGTTATGAAAGATAGTATTCACGCTCAATGAACGTACCTACCACTTTGTCATGCATCTCTTCGGATTTGGAATAA
>NZ_CAWNQH010000118.1:0-4219 GCF_963876495.1 Xenorhabdus sp. KJ12.1 | reverse complement strand
CTAACTTGTCCATGGCCTGTTCCTCCCCGGAGTCGTTTTAGGCTTTCACCAAAACTTTGCTCCTGGAACAGGCCTCTCGTCAATTTCTTATCCAGAATTCAGGTTATATTACTATTTCAAACTCTGGAAAGAAAAACCATCAGAAACAGAACCCAGCCTATTGGAGCTGGCGTTAAAAAAATGCGGTTGGCGAGGCCCGTATCAGCCGTGGTCAGAACGCCAACACCACTTTTGTGATCATTGATGCGCAAAGCGTTAAGAACACGGATACAGCACGTGAAAAAGGCTATGATGCCGGTAAAAAGGTTTCCGGTATCAAACGGCATATCGCGGTAGATACTCAGGGTTTACCCCATGCAATTATCGTCACAACAGCCAATATTACGGACAGAAAAGGCGCCTTGAAGGCGTTTACCCTGCACAAAAAATCACTGGCCTGCGTGAAGAATGTTTTAGCCGATGGCGGTTATATGGGGAAAGCATTTTCGGACGGTGTACATCATATACTGGGCGCGACTGTCGAAATTGCCAAACGCAGTGAACTGCATACTTTTAAGGTGATACCAAAGCGGTGGGTCGTCGAACGTTCCTTTGGTTGGCTGGAAAAATGTCGACGGCTGTGGAAGAACTGCGAGGAGAATTTGAATACCAGCCTTCAGTTCGTCAATCTGGCATTCCTTGTCTTACTGCTGCGCAGAAAAAATACTGAATAGCCTCTTAGACGTTGCGTTCAAAGAAGACCAACTTCAGGCGCGCATGGGATATGCCGGGGAAAATTTAGCCCTCATGAGAAAATGGATTTTGAACATGCTAAAACACAATACATCCCGAAAATTAAGCATGGAAAACAAACGCAAATTATGTTGTTTGAGTGACGATTATTTATTCGAGTGTTTTGGCATGTTTATAAAATAACCCATCTCATGGAATGGATAATAAACAAGCACTCATGCTCTCGCCCTGTAGGCTGATCACACAATACTACTATTTTATATAGTATATATGACGACCAGCATTGCCCAGAAGCGGAAATGGTGTGTATTTCTATTGATAGTTTTTTTATTTTAGATATTATCCCTATAATTTTTGAGACTGCCTCACATACAGGGCATTAAGATATGAGTAAAAAGAGGATTAGTAATGAAAAATGAGATAAGGACAATCCAGTATCTAAGAGGCATTGCTGCCATTTCTGTTGTGTTTTTTCATAGCAGATTTATGCTTAATGACTTTAATCAATTAAACATTTCAAAATTAGGGAATATACTTTTCTCATCTGGATCGTTTGGTGTCGATTTATTTTTCATAATAAGTGGGTTTGTTATAACCTTATCCACTGAGAAAAACCAAGGTAGAATAAGAAATATTTTTACTTTTTCAGTAAAAAGAATTTTTAGGATATATCCTTTACTAATTATATTTGTACTACTATCGGCATTCATATATGATAGCAATTTAAAATCCATCATTAAATCATTAATACCTATACATTTGCAATATAATTTCAACGCTCCTTTTTTTGGACTTAATGTTTTAATGGTTGCTTGGACTTTAACATTTGAATTGTTTTTTTATTTTCTCTTTATTATTTCAATGACATTAAGCCACAAATATAGGGCAATAGTTTGTTTTTTTATAATAATAACTTCTTTTATAACGACAAGATTGATATATACAGGCGAAGTGTCTTTGATAGGATACAGCACTATAGTATTTGATTACCCTACGATAATAACAGCACCATTATCTCTAATATCATCACCAATGATATTAGAATTTTGCCTTGGCATGATATCATATTACATATACCTTATTGTTAAAAAAATTAAATTACCTCCTTCAAATGAAATAAAAATAGCATTACTTTGCTTGATTTTCTATTCTTTTGTTTTATGTATATCTAAAAATGAATTTACGGGGCATGGTATAATAAGATGGGGTTTTGTTAGTTTTATATTGTTAACTTTATGCGTTATTTATGAAAGTATGTTCACAGTAAAAGAAATCCCTCCCCTAGATTTCTTGGGTAATATTTCCTATTCTCTTTATATGACGCACCAATTATCAGCAATACTGTTAACTTTCATTGCAACCAACCTCTATTTGGTTGGCTTTTCAAAATTCTTTTGTACTTTATTCGGGGCGATAGCTTTAGCCTCATTATCATATCTGTTAATAGAAAAACCTTTCATAAAGGTAGGTAGAAATCTACTAAAAAAGATATAGTAAAAATCCGCCTTCATAGAAGGCGGTATTGATTTCGACCAAGAGGGATACACGCCGTTCCTGTCACTTTTGTTACTTTAGACATAACCAAATACTGTTGCTGTCCTCTATGGAAGTAGTTTTCAGTTATGAGTAGAATGGAGTGTTCAACACTCCATTCTACTCAAATACTATCAAAACCATTTCCACTTATTTTATTTAAAATGCTTGTTTTATCGTTATAAAATGTTTTCGGGTATTTACCGTGTAGAAAATTACCATTCAGTACACAGTCGTCCGATATATTAACTATCGAGAAATCCATTGCCGCCAAGAAGGAACCAGACTTTCCGCCTGATGAGTCAATATCACAGGCATAAAAAGATACGTTACTATTATTTATTTCCGAAAAAACACCATATGCTCCCGTAGCGGGAGATGATAATTTCATATTATTAATTATAAATTTCGTTGAATTATTTTTAAACGTCATAGAGACACCAATGGAAAGATTACTTTTTATTGTTGTACCTTTGGATTCTCCTCTTATATTAATAACTCCTGAGCCATCTATATATCTAAAATGACAGGTTGAACTTAAATTTATACTGCTACTTATAATTATATCGACATCACAGTCAATAATATAATAAGATAACACATTAATTACATTTGTTAATTCAAGCTCACTGGAAACTCTGTATACAGCTTTACCAGTATTAGTTGAAAATGGCAATCTAGCTAAGGTATAAGCATCTTTTACTGTTCCATATGAGCTTTTCTGGGGATTTATCCATCTGATTAGCGTATCATCAGTAGAATAAATAGTGCATCTTCCATCTGTCGGATTTCTAAATCTACCTGAATTAACATAATTACTATCTAAAAAATACAAACCTGATATAGATAACGATGACCCGGAGCTTAGATCAAATAAATAGTCAACCTTGTTGTTATTATCACCATACATACCAATTAGTTAATGTCATGGATCTTATTGAACTTGAATCCTCTCCGTAAATTAAAGGACAATTTGTGTTCTCTGTTCCCATGCCATTGATTGTTAAACCGTAGACAAATCCACTAACTCCAATAACTGCTTTTGATTTTTTTTCACTTCTTGACCCTCCATCAAAAGCACTATTTATAAAATTTGAATATGTAATACCAGCAAGGTTAAACCCATACCTTACTGGCTCTTTCACCCAGCACGTGTTAAATAATACAGAAGTAGATGTTGCTATGCTCTGATTTATAGAAAATCCATCTCTACCTGGTGACCAGATATAACATGAATTTATCCTAACTTGCCAAGCAGATAAATTAAATCCATCAAGAATAGGATTTTCAATAACTATATTTTCAAATACTCCAAGACCTATGTTGTCATCACTTAAAACACCATGGCTTACTTTTCCATTACATTTTGCAAATAAATTAATTATTTTGAAATCCCTTAACTTTCCTTTTATTTTAATAAACGAGCTGATTATTAATTCACCATCGTAGCTTATATTTGCATACCTAAAATCGATTACGACCTTGCCCCCATAATTACCCGTATTAATAGTTATTATTGAATCGGAATCAATTTTTTTAATAGAAAAATCACCAGATGGGAAAACGAAATAACCAGAATTGGAATTTTTTATTTTGTTTGTCCATTCTTGGATATCAGCAGCAGATATTTCTTTTTTCCCATTTCCACATATATGTTTATTTGGTTCTATTGCTCCTTGTATAGTTTTACCATTCCACATTCCTATCATTGAAGCACCATTACCAGATGCTAGTTCTTGTCTAAATCGATTTTCAAACTGATCTGGATCATACTTCAATATATTGGGAAAATAGAACTGCTGCACTCCGTAACTATCATAAATAGCCATAGAGTGCCCCTCAACAGTCACAAATTGGTCATGCTCCCAATGATTAGATCTTGTGATAAACTCCCTACTTTTTATTCTGGGTGAGATATGGCTAAAGTGGATGTGATTTGTCGTTACTGTCATAA
>NZ_CAWNQH010000117.1:0-4463 GCF_963876495.1 Xenorhabdus sp. KJ12.1 | reverse complement strand
TAAATGAAAAAGAAAACGGTAGTACATGGATGCGTGATTTTATCGACGGAGTATTTATCAACGGATTCAAATTATTTACTGCTGAACCAGCATCACCAAGCACACATTGAGAGACGAGATATGAGTAAGAAAAATGAAGTCATCACCATCAATCAAACTCAAATGCCTGTCGTGGAATATCAAGGGCAACGTGTTGTGACATTTTCCATGATTGACCAAGTTCACGCACGACCAGAAGGAACTGCTCGCGCAGCCTTTAATCGCAATCGCGAACATTTTATTGAAGGCGTGGATTTTCATGAACTGACTGCGGACGTAATACGTACGGAGTCACTTTCAGGGATTTTTCCCTCTCGCACCCCTAAAGGAATGATCCTTACAGAAACTGGTTATCTCATGTTAACCAAGCCATTCAATGATGATATTGCATGGCAGGTTCAGCGTGAACTGGTCAGTAACTACTTCCGTAAACCACAAACCGCGCTGAGCGAACTTGAAATGATTGCCAGAATTGCCAGTCATACCGCCCAGCAGCAGCGCCAGATTAACCATATTGGTGAAAAGGTTGATCAGGTTCAGGAAACGGTCGAGCAAATCAAGCGCGGCACTATCCCTGTGGGTTGGATTGGGTTCTCTCTGGCTGCGACTGAATCAGGACTCAGTAACGCCAAATGCCGCACTTTAGCTGAACAATATAGTGTTCCTACGCAAAGCATCACCACCCTGACACCGGATGGACAGCCTCGCCCTATGAAGGTGGTGTTCAAAGAAGATTTTATGATCGCATTCCACCTAATGATGAGTGAAGCAGAAAAACGTGGTACTCGCTGGTCACATCCCAAAATGGGCAGTTTTCAGGTTATTGGATGGGAGGACAAACAATGATTATTAATTCTAATTTGTTACGTGCTGCATTGGTCTGTGTAGCGAAAAAAGACCCACGTTATTATCTATGTGGAGTGCATATCACCTCTAATTATCTGGAGGCAACCAACGGGCATGTTGCCCTCCGGTTAGAGCATGGCATCAGCACACGCCGCAAAGCGATTGTGCAGTTCCACGGGAAGATCCCCAAGAAAGCAGAAACTACAGAACTGCATTTCACCAAAGAACCTTATGCCGTCCACAGAGATATTACCGGAATGAGGGTGGGATTCAGCGCATTAACCTTGCTGGATGGCCGTTTCCCTGATTTAGATCGGGTTATCCCCAAGAAAGTAGAAAGTGTTATTCCTCACTTTCAGGCTGAATATCTAGCCTATCCCTACAAAATGTTTGAGGGCGATTCGGTATTTATCGCTGTCTCTATGTATCCATCCAGCATGACAGATGCCTGCTTGATGAAGTTTAGCGACAACATTAATCAGCGCTACGGCAACCCTCAGCTCATTGTTATGCCATGCCGAGTATAAGGAGGCTCATATGATAACAAAAAACTTTCGCCTCAACGCGCTGGCGAACAGCTATTCAGCCGCTATCTATAACGATGTAGTGACCCGTAACGGCGGTGCTCACTTCACGATGCAAGTCGGCAAAACAGAAATTAATGTCGCTATTGTCGAAGGGGCAAAAGGCATTCGTGAACTGGTAGACAGTTACGCACTGGAAGCATTACAGCAGAGTTATCCGGCATGGGAAGTTATCGCCATCGCCCTGATGGAGAAATGTGTCGTCAATGGTCTCCTGACAGTCTACGGGCGTGAAATATGGCAAAGCATGATCAATGACATGGGAAACACACTGGCGGCTAAGGGGATGTTTCAATGACTGAGGAACACCGCCAGATGGTGGACATTGACGACGAACTGGTCAGAACAATAGTCCACATCGACGACGGCAGGGATTGGGGGCAGCGCATTATCCATACCATGAGACGCAACTTTTACATTCATGAGGGCATCTGCCCTCCTCTTCCACCAGCACCCAAAGTGGCAGCAGTGAAGATAACACCAGCGAAGAAAAAGCATAACAAACGGGGTAGAAAATAATGAGCAAATGCAAAAAGAACGAAAACAAATTAACTGCCTGTAACGGCTTAACAAAAGCACTTCAATTCGGCACACCAACAAAAAAGAGTAAGGGTTTATACCTGCCAATGAGAATCAATGTGCTAACCGGAAAACCCGGAACCGATATCGTTCAGCTGCATTCGGGTGAGTTTGTCGGCTCCGGAGTCATGCTGAATTTCTGCCCTTTCTGTGGGGAAGATATAGACACCGTTAGTCATCAAGGAGAAGAACAATGATAAGCATCGATAACGCACAGAATCAAATTGGCTTGCCCGGACAAATTGACGACGGGCGTGAGTGGGCAGATTGGTTATTGAAGAAAGCGGAAGAGCAAAGAGAAAAATCAGCGACTGAATCCGGCGACTTTCTGACTGTTCCCAGAAGTAGCGTATTGAAGCAGGAACTGGAGCAACTCGAACAGCACCTGAATACATTGCATGCCGAGCAAAAAAAGAAGACTGAATTATTAGATCTCGTCTACGAACTGGAAGCCTATTTACTCACGGAGGCACGGGCATGATCAATAACTCATTCCACCTGACTCAGATTATTGCCTCAGTCTGGGGTGATCCGTCAGATATCACTGATGTAGTCTGGCATTCTGGATACCGTAAGCCGGAACGAGAAGCAACAGAAATAGCCCAGCTCACTATCGACATTATGGAAGGGGTGCCTGATGGGGTGCCCTACTCCGCAAGACCGAAGAATTTGAACGATATTCTCATGGCGGAACTGAACAACATTATTTTCGATGCAACGTGGAGTGATAAGGCAACCCCGGCGAGTGTAGCAAGGGTGATATTGGAGAACGGGTATCAGAAAGGAGAGGAAAAATGAATCAGTCACCTTACATTAAAACTCAGGAACTGGCAGAACGATACGGTGTAAAACCGCATACTATAAGATTATGGTGCGGTAATGGGAAGCAGAGGCGCGAAGGCTTCCCAAAACCCAAGTTTAAATCCAATCAGCTTAATTTTCTACGGCAGGACATTCTTGACTGGGAGGACGGGAAACAATTTTAATCAGTTTATCCCACCAGCGTTCATAGGCTTCTCTCTGCTCATTTAGGTAGGTGTGCTTATCGTACACCTGCCAAATTCCCGGCAGTTTATGACCAACCATAATTTCAGCCACATGCGGGGCTGTTAATTCAGATACGCCTGTACGCATGGTTTTACGCAAATCATGAATTGAAAAAGGCTTACAATTAGGAAGGTGAAGAGACATTTTTTTGTTTAGCATGGTCATTATGCTTGCGTGTCCCCCCACTGGTAAAAATGGATTACCACTTCCCACAACAAATAAATACTCACTCCCACCGTTTAATCTCTTGGCTTGCTCAATTAACTCTTTAGCCACAGGGATAATGGGTCTAATAATGGGCTTTTTAGATTTCCTTCCTGTCTTGTGGTTTTTAGGGGGAATAATCCAAATATCTTTTTCATAATCAAAGTCGTTCACTTTGGCTTTCAGTAATTCACCAATGCGGCAGCCAAATAAAAGACATAGTTTTATTATCAGTGTATCACGTGGATTATATCGGGAAGAATTGATAACCTGAAAAAGAACAACCAACTCATCCTCGCTCAATGCTCTCTCATTCACTTTAGAATTAGCACCAGAACCAATTTTTTTTCCACTTAAATCATTTAATTCAACCTCAGACAACGGTGTGAAACTTGTCATTCCGCGCCGAACTGCCCATCTGTGCGCAGTCTTGGTGTATGTTAATATGCGATCGCCAATTGATGGCACTTGTTTAGCTATGCTTTCAATTAAAGAAAGCCATACATGAAGCGTCACTTCGTCATGAGGTAGCATGCCAATTTTAGGGAATACATGAATTTCAAAAGAGCGCAAAATATCGTCCGCCCTTACTTTTGAACCTTGCATGGTTGCCGTCCACCACTCCCTGATAATGGTTTCCACCGTAACAGCATTCAAAACCGCTTCTTTGCGAACACGCTTGACTATTTTTGGATTGCGATTCTGTTCCAATTCCCCGCGATAGAAAATCACAGAGTCACGAGCATCTTTTAAGCTGGTTGCTGGATAGGTTCCAATGTCAATTCGATCCCCTTTTCCATTCCAACGATACCTGAGTTGAAAAATGATTTTTCCTTTGGGTGTCACACGAACAGACAGTCCATCCCTATCTGATTTAGTAACCATTTTTTCTTGGGGCTTACCATTGGTAGAACGGAGCCATGAATCAGTAATTGCCATATTAATTTCCTCAAAAACCAACATAACTCTTACTGTAGATTATGTACACTTACATGTACATTTTTTTCATGATACCTAATGAACGTTCTCGACTGCTGCTGATTAATAAGAATGCAAGGTTAATTTAATTAAATTAAAAATCAGTTAATTAAAATAAATTCATGACTAAATACACCTTATATTGACTATTTGTGATACATTAAATATCTTTATACAAAAAAGATA
>NZ_CAWNQH010000116.1:181412-184647 GCF_963876495.1 Xenorhabdus sp. KJ12.1 | reverse complement strand
TGCTCTTTAACAATCTGGAACAAGCTGAAAATTTGAAACAATCAGCACTGTGTAACAGTGACTGATGAGTCTCTCAAAAACTCGCATCCGAAGACACCTTCGGGTTGTGAGGTTAAGCGACTAAGCGTACACGGTGGATGCCTAGGCAGTCAGAGGCGATGAAGGGCGTGCTAATCTGCGATAAGCGCCGGGAAGGGGATATGACCCGCAAGACCCGGCGATACCCGAATGGGGAAACCCAGTGCAATCCGTTGCACTATCCTGACCTGAATTCATAGGGTCAGGAGGCGAACCGGGGGAACTGAAACATCTCAGTACCCCGAGGAAAAGAAATCAACCGAGATTCCCCCAGTAGCGGCGAGCGAACGGGGAGGAGCCCAGAACTAACATCAGTGTCAGCGTCAGGAGAACGGTCTGGAAAGGCCGGCAGTAAAGGGTGATAGCCCCGTATCTGAAAACGCTGGCAGTGGGAGTTCGATGAGTAGGGCGGGACACGTGGTATCCTGTCTGAATATGGGGGGACCATCCTCCAAGGCTAAATACTCCTGACTGACCGATAGTGAACCAGTACCGTGAGGGAAAGGCGAAAAGAACCCCGGCGAGGGGAGTGAAAGAGAACCTGAAACCGTGTACGTACAAGCAGTGGGAGCACCCTTTGGGGTGTGACTGCGTACCTTTTGTATAATGGGTCAGCGACTTATATTCTGTAGCAAGGTTAACCGTATAGGGGAGCCGCAGGGAAACCGAGTCTTAACTGGGCGTTAAGTTGCAGGGTATAGACCCGAAACCCGGTGATCTAGCCATGGGCAGGTTGAAGGTTGGGTAACACTAACTGGAGGACCGAACCGACTAATGTTGAAAAATTAGCGGATGACTTGTGGCTGGGGGTGAAAGGCCAATCAAACCGGGAGATAGCTGGTTCTCCCCGAAAGCTATTTAGGTAGCGCCTCGTGAATTCATCTTCGGGGGTAGAGCACTGTTTCGGCTAGGGGGTCATCCCGACTTACCAACCCGATGCAAACTGCGAATACCGAAGAATGTTATCACGGGAGACACACGGCGGGTGCTAACGTCCGTCGTGAAGAGGGAAACAACCCAGACCGCCAGCTAAGGTCCCCAAGTCATGGTTAAGTGGGAAACGAAGTGGGAAGGCTCAGACAGCCAGGATGTTGGCTTAGAAGCAGCCATCATTTAAAGAAAGCGTAATAGCTCACTGGTCGAGTCGGCCTGCGCGGAAGATGTAACGGGGCTAAACCATGCACCGAAGCTGCGGCAGCGACACGTAAGTGTTGTTGGGTAGGGGAGCGTTCTGTAAGCCGTTGAAGGTGGCCTGTGAGGGCTGCTGGAGGTATCAGAAGTGCGAATGCTGACATAAGTAACGATAATGCGGGTGAAAAACCCGCACGCCGGAAGACCAAGGGTTCCTGTCCAACGTTAATCGGGGCAGGGTGAGTCGACCCCTAAGGCGAGGCTGAAAAGCGTAGTCGATGGGAAACAGGTTAATATTCCTGTACTTGGTGTTACTGCGAAGGGGGGACGGAGAAGGCTATGTCATCCGGGCGACGGTCGTCCCGGTTTAAGCGTGTAGGTGGGCAGTCTTGGTAAATCCGGACCGCTGTATAACACTGAGGCGTGATGACGAGGCACTACGGTGCTGAAGTGACAGATGCCCGGCTTCCAGGAAAAGCCTCTAAGCTCCAGGTAACATTGAATCGTACCCCAAACCGACACAGGTGGTCAGGTAGAGAATACTCAGGCGCTTGAGAGAACTCGGGTGAAGGAACTAGGCAAAATGGTGCCGTAACTTCGGGAGAAGGCACGCTGGCGTTAGGTGAAGGGACTTGCTCCCGGAGCTGAAGCCAGTCGCAGATACCAGCTGGCTGCAACTGTTTAATAAAAACACAGCACTGTGCAAACACGAAAGTGGACGTATACGGTGTGACGCCTGCCCGGTGCTGGAAGGTTAATTGATGGGGTTATCCGTAAGGAGAAGCTCTTGATCGAAGCCCCAGTAAACGGCGGCCGTAACTATAACGGTCCTAAGGTAGCGAAATTCCTTGTCGGGTAAGTTCCGACCTGCACGAATGGCGTAATGATGGCCAGGCTGTCTCCACCCGAGACTCAGTGAAATTGAACTCGCTGTGAAGATGCAGTGTACCCGCGGCAAGACGGAAAGACCCCGTGAACCTTTACTATAGCTTGACACTGAACACTGGTCCTTGATGTGTAGGATAGGTGGGAGGCTAAGAAGTGTGGACGCCAGTCTGCATGGAGCCATCCTTGAAATACCACCCTTTAATGGCTGGTGTTCTAACGTAGGCCCGTTATCCGGGTTGCGGACAGTGTCTGGTGGGTAGTTTGACTGGGGCGGTCTCCTCCCAAAGCGTAACGGAGGAGCACGAAGGTTAGCTAATCACGGTCGGACATCGTGAGGTTAGTGCAAAGGCATAAGCTAGCTTGACTGCGAGCGTGACGGCGCGAGCAGGTACGAAAGTAGGTCTTAGTGATCCGGTGGTTCTGAATGGAAGGGCCATCGCTCAACGGATAAAAGGTACTCCGGGGATAACAGGCTGATACCGCCCAAGAGTTCATATCGACGGCGGTGTTTGGCACCTCGATGTCGGCTCATCACATCCTGGGGCTGAAGTAGGTCCCAAGGGTACGGCTGTTCGCCGTTTAAAGTGGTACGCGAGCTGGGTTTAGAACGTCGTGAGACAGTTCGGTCCCTATCTGCCGTGGGCGTTGGAAGATTGAAAGGGGCTGCTCCTAGTACGAGAGGACCGGAGTGGACGCACCACTGGTGTTCGGGTTGTCATGCCAATGGCACTGCCCGGTAGCTAAGTGCGGAAGAGATAACCGCTGAAAGCATCTAAGCGGGAAACTTGCCTTGAGATGAGTCTTCCCTGACTCCTAGAGAGTCCTGAAGGAACGTTCGAGACGAGGACGTAGATAGGCTGGGTGTGTAAGCGTTGCGAGACGTTGAGCTAACCAGTACTAATGAACCGTGCGGCTTAACCTGACAACACCGAAGGTGTTTTGCGGGGATTGAGAGCAAAGACAGCGTTTCAGAGAAAAAACATGACCGAAAGAAGACGGTCAGACAGCTTGTTCGGGATTGAAAACAGGATTTGTCTGGCGGCAATAGCGCGGTGGTCCCACCTGACCCCATGCCGAACTCAGCAGTGAAACGCCGTAGCGCCGATGGTAGTGTGGGGTCTCCCCATGTGAGAGTAGG
>NZ_CAWNQH010000116.1:178077-181312 GCF_963876495.1 Xenorhabdus sp. KJ12.1 | reverse complement strand
CCTACTCTCACATGGGGAGACCCCACACTACCATCGGCGCTACGGCGTTTCACTGCTGAGTTCGGCATGGGGTCAGGTGGGACCACCGCGCTATTGCCGCCAGACAAATCCTGTTTTCAATCCCGAACAAGCTGTCTGACCGTCTTCTTTCGGTCATGTTTTTTCTCTGAAACGCTGTCTTTGCTCTCAATCCCCGCAAAACACCTTCGGTGTTGTCAGGTTAAGCCGCACGGTTCATTAGTACTGGTTAGCTCAACGTCTCGCAACGCTTACACACCCAGCCTATCTACGTCCTCGTCTCGAACGTTCCTTCAGGACTCTCTAGGAGTCAGGGAAGACTCATCTCAAGGCAAGTTTCCCGCTTAGATGCTTTCAGCGGTTATCTCTTCCGCACTTAGCTACCGGGCAGTGCCATTGGCATGACAACCCGAACACCAGTGGTGCGTCCACTCCGGTCCTCTCGTACTAGGAGCAGCCCCTTTCAATCTTCCAACGCCCACGGCAGATAGGGACCGAACTGTCTCACGACGTTCTAAACCCAGCTCGCGTACCACTTTAAACGGCGAACAGCCGTACCCTTGGGACCTACTTCAGCCCCAGGATGTGATGAGCCGACATCGAGGTGCCAAACACCGCCGTCGATATGAACTCTTGGGCGGTATCAGCCTGTTATCCCCGGAGTACCTTTTATCCGTTGAGCGATGGCCCTTCCATTCAGAACCACCGGATCACTAAGACCTACTTTCGTACCTGCTCGCGCCGTCACGCTCGCAGTCAAGCTAGCTTATGCCTTTGCACTAACCTCACGATGTCCGACCGTGATTAGCTAACCTTCGTGCTCCTCCGTTACGCTTTGGGAGGAGACCGCCCCAGTCAAACTACCCACCAGACACTGTCCGCAACCCGGATAACGGGCCTACGTTAGAACACCAGCCATTAAAGGGTGGTATTTCAAGGATGGCTCCATGCAGACTGGCGTCCACACTTCTTAGCCTCCCACCTATCCTACACATCAAGGACCAGTGTTCAGTGTCAAGCTATAGTAAAGGTTCACGGGGTCTTTCCGTCTTGCCGCGGGTACACTGCATCTTCACAGCGAGTTCAATTTCACTGAGTCTCGGGTGGAGACAGCCTGGCCATCATTACGCCATTCGTGCAGGTCGGAACTTACCCGACAAGGAATTTCGCTACCTTAGGACCGTTATAGTTACGGCCGCCGTTTACTGGGGCTTCGATCAAGAGCTTCTCCTTACGGATAACCCCATCAATTAACCTTCCAGCACCGGGCAGGCGTCACACCGTATACGTCCACTTTCGTGTTTGCACAGTGCTGTGTTTTTATTAAACAGTTGCAGCCAGCTGGTATCTGCGACTGGCTTCAGCTCCGGGAGCAAGTCCCTTCACCTAACGCCAGCGTGCCTTCTCCCGAAGTTACGGCACCATTTTGCCTAGTTCCTTCACCCGAGTTCTCTCAAGCGCCTGAGTATTCTCTACCTGACCACCTGTGTCGGTTTGGGGTACGATTCAATGTTACCTGGAGCTTAGAGGCTTTTCCTGGAAGCCGGGCATCTGTCACTTCAGCACCGTAGTGCCTCGTCATCACGCCTCAGTGTTATACAGCGGTCCGGATTTACCAAGACTGCCCACCTACACGCTTAAACCGGGACGACCGTCGCCCGGATGACATAGCCTTCTCCGTCCCCCCTTCGCAGTAACACCAAGTACAGGAATATTAACCTGTTTCCCATCGACTACGCTTTTCAGCCTCGCCTTAGGGGTCGACTCACCCTGCCCCGATTAACGTTGGACAGGAACCCTTGGTCTTCCGGCGTGCGGGTTTTTCACCCGCATTATCGTTACTTATGTCAGCATTCGCACTTCTGATACCTCCAGCAGCCCTCACAGGCCACCTTCAACGGCTTACAGAACGCTCCCCTACCCAACAACACTTACGTGTCGCTGCCGCAGCTTCGGTGCATGGTTTAGCCCCGTTACATCTTCCGCGCAGGCCGACTCGACCAGTGAGCTATTACGCTTTCTTTAAATGATGGCTGCTTCTAAGCCAACATCCTGGCTGTCTGAGCCTTCCCACTTCGTTTCCCACTTAACCATGACTTGGGGACCTTAGCTGGCGGTCTGGGTTGTTTCCCTCTTCACGACGGACGTTAGCACCCGCCGTGTGTCTCCCGTGATAACATTCTTCGGTATTCGCAGTTTGCATCGGGTTGGTAAGTCGGGATGACCCCCTAGCCGAAACAGTGCTCTACCCCCGAAGATGAATTCACGAGGCGCTACCTAAATAGCTTTCGGGGAGAACCAGCTATCTCCCGGTTTGATTGGCCTTTCACCCCCAGCCACAAGTCATCCGCTAATTTTTCAACATTAGTCGGTTCGGTCCTCCAGTTAGTGTTACCCAACCTTCAACCTGCCCATGGCTAGATCACCGGGTTTCGGGTCTATACCCTGCAACTTAACGCCCAGTTAAGACTCGGTTTCCCTGCGGCTCCCCTATACGGTTAACCTTGCTACAGAATATAAGTCGCTGACCCATTATACAAAAGGTACGCAGTCACACCCCAAAGGGTGCTCCCACTGCTTGTACGTACACGGTTTCAGGTTCTCTTTCACTCCCCTCGCCGGGGTTCTTTTCGCCTTTCCCTCACGGTACTGGTTCACTATCGGTCAGTCAGGAGTATTTAGCCTTGGAGGATGGTCCCCCCATATTCAGACAGGATACCACGTGTCCCGCCCTACTCATCGAACTCCCACTGCCAGCGTTTTCAGATACGGGGCTATCACCCTTTACTGCCGGCCTTTCCAGACCGTTCTCCTGACGCTGACACTGATGTTAGTTCTGGGCTCCTCCCCGTTCGCTCGCCGCTACTGGGGGAATCTCGGTTGATTTCTTTTCCTCGGGGTACTGAGATGTTTCAGTTCCCCCGGTTCGCCTCCTGACCCTATGAATTCAGGTCAGGATAGTGCAACGGATTGCACTGGGTTTCCCCATTCGGGTATCGCCGGGTCTTGCGGGTCATATCCCCTTCCCGGCGCTTATCGCAGATTAGCACGCCCTTCATCGCCTCTGACTGCCTAGGCATCCACCGTGTACGCTTAGTCGCTTAACCTCACAACCCGAAGGTGTCTTCGGATGCGAGTTTTTGAGAGACTCATCAGTCACTGTTACACAGTGCTGATTGTTTCAAATTTTCAGCTTGTTCCAGATTGTTAAAGAGCA
>NZ_CAWNQH010000116.1:124863-177977 GCF_963876495.1 Xenorhabdus sp. KJ12.1 | reverse complement strand
GAAAACAACTTGTACTGGCGTTGAAATGTTCCGCAAACTGCTGGACGAAGGCCGTGCGGGTGAGAACGTTGGTGTTCTGCTGCGTGGTACTAAGCGTGACGAAATCGAACGTGGTCAGGTACTGGCTAAACCAGGTTCAATCAAGCCACACACTACTTTCGAATCTGAAGTGTATATCCTGAGCAAAGATGAAGGTGGCCGTCATACTCCATTCTTCAAAGGTTACCGTCCACAGTTCTACTTCCGTACAACTGACGTAACCGGTACTATCGAACTGCCAGAAGGCGTTGAGATGGTAATGCCAGGTGACAACATCAATATGATCGTTACTCTGATTGCTCCAATCGCAATGGACGAAGGTCTGCGTTTCGCAATCCGTGAAGGCGGCCGTACTGTAGGTGCTGGTGTTGTTGCTAAAGTGATCGCATAATTTTTTTAATGTGTTCATTTTGGAAGGGCATCGATAGATGCCCTTTTTATACGTTGTCTTAAGAAGAACCTATCTCATCAATAGTTGTCGATGGGTACATCAAATAACTGTACTGAATTATTGGTGAGATAGGCTCTGATACAACGGATAGGCTTTGGTATCCACCTGTTTTCAGACAAGCAGCTTTAAGAGAACTCTTCTTAATAAGTTCGTTTTCGGGCAAACGGATACAAAAAGTCCTGCTGAATTATGACGCCGAGTCAGATACAATTACAATTATTTTTGGGTTCGGTCTGATTTGTTTTGCTCTTGCGAGGCAAGCTGGCTATCTATTTACATCATAGTTACTTACATATAGTTACAGGTTGGTTTATGAGTGCGAATAGCAATGCTCAAGAAAGCGGGCGTGGTCTTGATATAGCAAAATGGCTATTGGTAGCAGTGCTGCTGGTGGTTGCTATTGTGGGTAATTACTATTACCGGGAGTATAACCTGCCCCTGCGCGCGATAGCCGTTGTTGCTATTGTTGCCCTTGCAGGAGCAGTTGCATTGTTGACTGCGAAAGGTAAAGCTGCATTAGCATTTGCCCGCGAATCTCGCGTCGAAATGCGTAAAGTCATTTGGCCAACTCGCCAGGAAGCCCTGCATACAACACTGATTGTTGCAGCAGTAACGGCTGTCATGTCGCTGATTTTGTGGGGGCTTGATGGTATTCTGGTGCGTTTAGTTTCATTTATTACAGGCCTGAGGTTTTAAGAATGTCTGAATCCCCAAAAAAGCGTTGGTATGTCATACAGGCATTTTCTGGGTTTGAAGGTCGCGTAGCCCAATCTCTGCGTGAACATATCAAATTACACGATATGGAAGACTCTTTCGGTGAAGTTATGGTGCCGACAGAAGAAGTTGTTGAGATCCGCAGTGGCCAGCGTCGTAAAAGCGAGCGTAAATTCTTCCCGGGCTATGTCTTGGTACAAATGGTAATGAACGATGCAACATGGCATCTGGTTCGCAGTGTACCTCGCGTAATGGGTTTTATTGGCGGTACATCTGACCGTCCTGCACCAATCAGTGATAAAGAAGTCGATGCGATTATGAATCGTCTTCAGCAGGTTGGTGATAAACCACGTCCAAAAACTTTGTTCGAACCAGGCGAAATGGTCCGCGTCAGCGATGGTCCATTTGCAGACTTCAATGGTGTTGTAGAAGAAGTCGATTACGAGAAGAGCCGCCTGAAAGTTTCGGTTTCTATCTTTGGTCGTGCTACGCCAGTTGAGCTGGATTTCAGTCAAGTCGAGAAAGCTTGATTTGATGCTTAATTGAGCTATTTTGCTTGCAAAGGGTGTGAAATTAGCATACAATTTCGCGCCTTTTGTTTTTGTTCGGGGGCTATTTTAGTTTATCCGAATAGGCAATAAGTCTGATGACAGACATAATTTTTGTGGTTTTGCCTGATTTAGTTATTAGGCGGGGCCTGAAACGTTAGGGGAGCCTCTTTCCAGAGGCGATAATACCCATATAGAGGAAATATAGATGGCTAAGAAAGTACAAGCCTACGTTAAGCTGCAAGTTGCAGCGGGTATGGCTAACCCAAGCCCACCAGTTGGTCCAGCACTGGGTCAGCAGGGTGTTAACATCATGGAATTCTGTAAAGCGTTCAATGCTAAAACTGAAAGCATTGAAAAAGGCCTGCCAATTCCAGTTGTTATTACTGTTTATGCAGACCGTTCTTTCACTTTCGTTACCAAAACCCCACCAGCGGCCGTTCTGCTGAAAAAAGCAGCTGGCGTTAAATCTGGTTCCGGCAAACCGAACAAAGACAAAGTTGGTAAAGTAACCAGCGCTCAGATTCGTGAAATTGCTGAAACTAAAGCTGCGGATATGACTGGTGCTGACGTTGACGCGATGATGCGTTCAATCGAAGGTACTGCTCGTTCCATGGGCCTGGTAGTGGAGGGTTAATCAATGGCTAAACTGACTAAGCGCATGCGCACTATTCGTGAAAAAGTTGATGCAACTAAGCAATACGACATCAACGAAGCCGTTGCTCTGCTGAAAGAACTGGCTACTGCTAAGTTCGTAGAAAGCGTTGACGTAGCTGTTAATCTTGGCATCGATGCTCGTAAATCTGACCAGAACGTTCGTGGCGCAACTGTACTGCCACACGGTACCGGTCGTTCAGTACGTGTTGCTGTATTTACCCAGGGTGCAAACGCTGAAGCGGCTAAAGCTGCTGGCGCAGAACTGGTAGGTATGGAAGATCTGGCTGAACAGATTAAGAAAGGCGAGATGGACTTCGACGTAGTTATCGCATCTCCAGATGCAATGCGCGTTGTTGGCCAGCTGGGTCAAATCCTGGGCCCACGTGGTCTGATGCCAAACCCGAAAGTTGGTACTGTAACTCCTAACGTTGCTGAAGCTGTACAGAACGCTAAAGCTGGTCAGGTTCGTTACCGTAATGACAAGAACGGTATCATCCACACTACCATCGGTAAAGTTGACTTTGACGCTGACAAACTGAAAGAAAACCTGGAAGCTCTGCTGGTTGCGCTGAAAAAAGCGAAGCCATCTTCAGCTAAAGGCGTTTACGTTAAGAAAGTTAGCCTGTCCACTACCATGGGCGCAGGTGTTGCGATTGACCAGTCTGGTCTGAACACCGTAACAGCTTAATAATTTAGGCTGAAAGCGAATAACGCTTTACCTCAGCGTCAGATTTGTCTAAAATCTGACGCTTCGAATTTGACTGAACAGATTTATAACAATTTATAATAATTGGTACATAAAATTTGTTCAGGGCAAATCACAGTTTTCGGTTGGAGCTTGGCCTAATCCAAGCCCCGTCCAAGACCGCAGGCGTAAGTACGTAGATAAATTACTTACTTAATATCCTGCGTAGACGGTGACAGAGCCAAATGAAATTTAATTTCTGGATTCTGCTCACCGTGTTTCAGCGCTCAGGCATATTTCATGTTCTGAGTGAAGTGAGTCCCGGGTTTGCCCGGTTAATCCAGGAGCAAGAAGCTAATGGCACTAAATCTTCAAGACAAACAAGCGATTGTTGCTGAAGTCAGCGAAGTAGCCAAAGGCGCGCTGTCTGCGGTTGTTGCGGATTCTCGCGGCGTTACTGTAGATAAAATGACTGAACTGCGTAAAGCAGGTCGCGAAGCTGGCGTTTACATGCGTGTTGTTCGTAACACTCTGATGCGTCGTGCTGTTGAAGGTACTGAGTATGAGTGCCTGAAAGAAGCGTTTGTTGGTCCAACCTTGATTGCTTTTTCTAACGAACATCCGGGCGCAGCTGCTCGTCTGTTCAAAGATTTCGCGAAAGCGAACCCAGCATTCGAGATTAAAGCAGCAGCCTTTGAAGGTGAGTTTATCCCAGGTTCGGACATCGATCGTCTGGCTACACTCCCAACTTACGAAGAAGCAATCGCACGCCTGATGTCAACCATGAAAGAAGCCGCTGCAGGCAAACTGGTTCGCACTCTGGCTGCGCTACGCGATCAGAAAGAAGCTGCTTAATTGCTTATTTCCTTCGTTGCTTTTTAACGTATAAATTATTTCTGAATTTTAGGAACACTTGTTATGTCTATCACTAAAGAACAAATTCTGGACGCAGTTGCAGAAATGTCTGTAATGGACGTTGTTGAACTGATCAGCATGATGGAAGAAAAATTCGGCGTTTCTGCTGCTGCAGCTGTTGCTGTAGTTGGTGGTGCTGCTGAAGCAGTTGAAGAAAAAACTGAATTCGACGTAATCCTGACTGGCGCTGGCGCTAACAAAGTTGCTGTAATCAAAGCAGTACGTGGCGCAACTGGCCTGGGTCTGAAAGAAGCTAAAGACCTGGTTGAAAGCGCACCAGCAGCACTGAAAGAAGGCATCAGCAAAGACGACGCTGAAGCTCTGAAAAAATCTCTGGAAGAAGCAGGTGCTTCTGTTGAGATCAAGTAAGATCAGTTTGAAGTTCGCAGCCTGATTTTCAAGGCTGGCGGCTGGCGATTTTTTAATCGCCAGCCTTTTTGCGCTGTAAGGCAGCTTGTCGTTTTGTAAGGACTTTGTTTTACAAGGATTACTTTACAAAAAGATTGCCTTACAGAGCACATGCAGGGTGTTAGTAGCATTTCACACTGTTTGGCTACTCATCAACCCAAAATACTCCTTCCTATTGACGACTTAATATACTGTGTTCTCAGCTACGATCCACTCGGGTAGCTCGGTAGTAAGGTAACGCAATGAAATGATTTAAGAGTAATAGCAATGAGTATTACGGAAAATATTCTATTTTCTGTTCGAAAAAATAGTGTTGCAGAGTGCTGTCCTTAAGGGCGGACAGAGTGGGTCACTTATCAGCGAGCTGAGGAACCCTATGGTTTACTCCTATACCGAGAAAAAACGTATTCGTAAGGATTTTGGTAAACGTCCACAAGTTTTGGATGTACCATACCTTCTTTCTATCCAACTTGACTCGTTCCAGAAGTTTATCGAGCAAGATCCTGAAGGCCAGAATGGACTGGAAGCGGCCTTCCGTTCTGTGTTCCCAATTCAGAGCTACAGCGGCAGTTCTGAACTGCAATATGTAAGCTACCGTCTTGGCGAACCTGTTTTTGATGTTCAAGAGTGTCAGATCCGTGGCGTGACTTATTCCGCTCCACTGCGCGTTAAACTGCGTCTGGTGATTTATGAGCGTGAAGCGCCTGAAGGCACAGTAAAAGACATCAAAGAACAAGAAGTCTACATGGGTGAAATTCCACTCATGACTGATAACGGTACTTTCGTTATCAACGGTACTGAGCGCGTAATCGTATCTCAGTTACATCGTAGCCCAGGCGTTTTCTTTGACAGCGATAAGGGTAAAACCCATTCATCCGGTAAGGTACTGTATAATGCACGTATCATTCCTTACCGTGGTTCATGGCTGGATTTCGAATTCGATCCTAAAGATAACCTGTTTGTGCGTATCGACCGCCGTCGTAAATTACCGGCTTCGATTATTCTGCGCGCGATGGATTACACGAGCGAAGACATTCTGAATCTGTTCTTCGACAAGACCACGTTCGAAATTCGCGACAACAAATTGCAGATGACTCTGGTACCAGAACGTCTGCGTGGTGAGACAGCTTCATTTGATATTGAAGCGAACGGCAAACTTTATGTTGAAAAAGGCCGTCGTATCACTGCACGTCATATCCGCCAGTTAGAAAAAGATCAGGTAGACCGCATTGAGGTGCCTGTTGAATATATCGCGGGTAAAGTTGTTGCAAGAGATTACATCGATCAGAATACGGGTGAAATCATCTGTGCTGCTAACATGGAACTCTCTTTGGATCTGTTGGCACGTTTGAGCCAATCTGGTCATAAAACCATTGAGACCCTGTTCACCAACGACTTGGACCACGGTGCATACATCTCCGAGACTCTGCGTATTGATCCAACCAACGACCGCCTGAGCGCATTGGTTGAAATCTACCGCATGATGCGTCCGGGTGAACCACCAACACGTGAAGCAGCAGAAAACCTGTTTGAGAACTTGTTCTTCTCTGAAGATCGTTATGATCTGTCTGCTGTTGGCCGTATGAAGTTCAACCGTTCACTGGATCGTGAAGAGATTGAAGGTTCCGGTATCCTGAGCAAAGCTGACATCATTGATGTCATGAAGAAGCTTATCGATATCCGTAACGGTAAAGGCGAAGTGGATGATATCGACCACTTGGGCAACCGTCGTATCCGCTCCGTTGGTGAAATGGCTGAAAACCAGTTCCGTGTAGGTCTGGTACGTGTAGAGCGTGCGGTGAAAGAGCGTCTGTCTCTGGGCGATCTGGATACCCTGATGCCTCAGGATATGATCAACGCTAAGCCAATTTCAGCAGCAGTGAAAGAGTTCTTTGGTTCCAGCCAGCTGTCTCAGTTTATGGACCAGAACAACCCACTGTCTGAAATCACTCATAAACGTCGTATTTCTGCTTTGGGCCCGGGCGGTCTGACCCGTGAACGTGCAGGCTTTGAAGTTCGAGACGTACACCCGACTCACTATGGTCGTGTATGTCCAATCGAAACGCCTGAAGGTCCAAACATCGGTCTGATTAACTCCCTGTCCGTTTATGCTCGTACCAACGAATATGGTTTCCTTGAAACCCCTTATCGTTTAGTACGTGATGGCGTGGTAACAGATGAGATTCATTACCTGTCAGCGATTGAAGAAGGTAACTACGTTATTGCGCAGGCTAACTCCGCACTGGACGAAGAAGGCCACTTCATCGAAGAACTGGTAACTTGCCGTCATTATGACGAATCCAGCTTGTTCAGCCGTGATCAGGTTCAGTACATGGACGTTTCGACACAACAGATCGTGTCCGTAGGTGCTTCCCTGATCCCATTCCTTGAACACGATGACGCCAACCGTGCATTGATGGGTGCGAACATGCAACGTCAGGCGGTTCCAACTCTGCGTGCAGACAAGCCGCTGGTCGGAACAGGTATGGAGCGTGCGGTAGCAGTTGACTCTGGTGTAACCTCCGTTGCTAAACGTGGCGGTGTGGTTCAGTACGTTGACGCATCCCGTATCGTGATTAAGGTTAATGAAGATGAAATGTACGCTGGTGAAGCGGGCATTGATATCTATAACCTGACCAAGTACACCCGTTCTAACCAGAATACCTGTATCAACCAGATGCCATGTGTATCTCTGGGCGAAATGGTAGAACGTGGTGACGTTCTGGCTGATGGTCCATCCACCGATTTGGGTGAGCTGGCACTGGGTCAGAACATGCGCGTGGCGTTCATGCCATGGAATGGTTATAACTTCGAGGACTCCATCCTCGTATCTGAACGTGTTGTTCAGGAAGACCGTTTCACTACTATTCATATTCAGGAACTGGCTTGTGTATCCCGTGATACTAAACTGGGGCCTGAAGAGATCACTGCTGACATCCCTAACGTAGGTGAAGCAGCGCTGTCTAAACTGGACGAATCCGGTATCGTTTATATCGGTGCGGAAGTGAAAGGTGGCGACATTCTGGTCGGTAAAGTGACACCTAAAGGTGAAACTCAGTTAACGCCAGAAGAAAAACTGTTGCGTGCGATCTTTGGTGAAAAAGCGTCTGACGTTAAAGATTCATCACTGCGTGTACCAAACGGTGTTTCCGGTACTGTTATCGATGTACAGGTCTTTACCCGTGATGGCGTAGAAAAAGACAAGCGTGCTCTGGAAATCGAAGAAATGCAGTTGCGTCAGGCGAAGAAAGACCTGACTGAAGAACTGCGTATTTTCGAAGCTGGTCTGTTTGCCCGTATTCGTACCGCACTGGTTGCCGGTGGAATTGAAGCGGAAAAATTAGACAAGCTGCCACGTGAGCGCTGGTTAGAACTGGGTCTGGCTGATGAAGATAAACAGAATCAGTTGGAACAGTTGGCAGAACAGTATGACGAACTGAAAGCTGAGTTCGAGAAAAAACTGGATGCTAAACGCCGTAAGATCACTCAGGGTGATGATTTAGCACCTGGCGTACTGAAAATCGTTAAGGTTTATCTGGCAGTGAAACGTCAGATCCAGCCTGGTGATAAGATGGCAGGTCGTCACGGTAACAAGGGTGTAATCTCTAAGATCAACCCAATCGAAGACATGCCTTACGATGAAAACGGTACTCCTGTTGACATCGTACTGAACCCGCTGGGCGTACCATCACGTATGAACATCGGTCAGATTCTGGAAACTCACCTGGGTATGGCGGCGAAGGGCATTGGTGACAAGATCAATGCAATGCTGAAACAGCAGCAGGAAGTTGCCAAACTGCGTGAATTTATCCAGAAAGCTTATGATCTGGGTGATGACACCCGTCAGAAAGTTGATTTGAATACTTTCACTGACGACGAAGTCATGCGTCTGGCTGAGAACCTGAAAAAAGGTATGCCAATCGCAACGCCAGTCTTCGACGGTGCGAAAGAGACTGAAATCAAAGAGCTGTTGCAACTGGGTGGCCTGCCGACTTCCGGTCAGATCACACTGTTTGACGGCCGTACTGGTGAGCAATTCGAGCGTCAGGTAACCGTTGGTTACATGTACATGCTGAAATTGAACCACTTGGTTGATGACAAGATGCACGCCCGTTCTACCGGTTCTTACAGCTTGGTTACTCAGCAGCCGCTGGGTGGTAAAGCACAGTTCGGTGGTCAGCGTTTCGGGGAGATGGAAGTGTGGGCACTGGAAGCATACGGTGCTGCCTATACTCTGCAAGAAATGCTTACCGTTAAGTCTGATGACGTTAACGGTCGTACCAAGATGTATAAAAACATCGTGGACGGTAACCACCAGATGGAACCAGGTATGCCGGAGTCTTTCAACGTATTGCTGAAAGAAATCCGTTCCTTGGGTATCAACATCGAGCTGGAAGACGAATAATAAATCATCGTTTTCCGCTGGCACTGCCCGCCTTATGTTGAAATAACATAGGATCGGGCAGTCTGCCAGCCAGTGGTTACACTGGTTACAAGGGGGGAGTGGCATGGGCCACTCACCTAACAGGTCTAACTCCGACAGGAGCCATTTCGTGAAAGACTTATTGAAGTTTCTGAAAGCGCAAACCAAGACCGAAGAGTTTGATGCGATCAAAATTGCTCTGGCCTCTCCAGATATGATCCGTTCGTGGTCATTCGGGGAAGTAAAAAAGCCGGAAACCATTAACTACCGTACGTTCAAACCTGAGCGTGACGGTCTTTTCTGTGCGCGTATTTTCGGGCCGGTAAAAGATTACGAATGCTTGTGTGGTAAATACAAGCGCTTAAAACACCGTGGTGTGATTTGTGAGAAGTGTGGTGTTGAAGTCACTCAGACTAAAGTTCGCCGTGAACGTATGGGTCACATTGAACTGGCATCTCCGACTGCTCACATCTGGTTCCTGAAATCACTGCCATCCCGTATCGGCTTGCTGCTGGATATGCCACTGCGCGACATCGAACGCGTACTGTACTTCGAATCCTATGTGGTTGTAGAAGGCGGCATGACCAGTCTTGAGCGCAGTCAGATCCTGACTGAGGAGCAGTATCTGGATGCACTGGAAGAGTTCGGTGATGAGTTCGACGCAAAAATGGGTGCAGAAGCGATCCAATCTTTGTTGAAAAACATCGATCTGGAAAACGAATGTGAAACTCTGCGTGAAGAGCTGAACGAAACTAACTCTGAAACCAAGCGTAAGAAACTGACCAAGCGCATCAAGCTGCTGGAAGCTTTCATTCAGTCTGGTAACAAACCAGAGTGGATGGTTCTGACTGTTCTGCCAGTTCTGCCACCGGATCTGCGTCCATTGGTTCCTCTGGATGGCGGCCGTTTCGCAACGTCTGACCTGAACGATCTGTATCGTCGCGTTATCAACCGTAACAACCGTCTGAAACGCCTGCTGGATCTGGCTGCGCCAGACATCATCGTACGTAACGAAAAACGTATGTTGCAGGAAGCGGTTGATGCATTGCTGGATAACGGTCGTCGTGGTCGCGCAATCACAGGTTCCAACAAACGTCCTCTGAAATCCCTGGCTGACATGATCAAGGGTAAACAGGGTCGTTTCCGTCAGAACCTGTTGGGTAAACGTGTTGACTACTCAGGCCGTTCTGTAATTACCGTAGGTCCATACCTGCGCCTGCATCAGTGTGGTCTTCCTAAGAAGATGGCACTGGAGCTGTTTAAACCATTTATCTACGGCAAGCTGGAACTGCGTGGTCTGGCGACTACCATCAAAGCAGCTAAGAAAATGGTTGAGCGCGAAGAAGCGGTTGTATGGGATATCCTTGATGAGGTTATCCGTGAGCATCCGGTTCTGCTGAACCGTGCACCAACCCTTCACCGTCTGGGTATTCAGGCATTTGAACCGGTTCTGATCGAAGGTAAAGCTATTCAGTTGCACCCATTGGTGTGTGCGGCTTATAACGCCGACTTCGATGGTGACCAGATGGCTGTTCACGTACCGTTGACACTGGAAGCCCAGTTGGAAGCGCGTGCGCTGATGATGTCTACCAACAACATCCTGTCTCCGGCGAGCGGTGAACCAATCATCGTTCCATCTCAGGACGTTGTACTGGGTCTGTACTACATGACCCGTGACTGTGTTAACGCGAAAGGCGAAGGCATGGTTCTGACCGGTCCTAAAGAAGCAGAACGCGTATACCGCGCAGGTCTGGCTTCTCTGCATGCCCGTGTCAAAGTTCGTATCACTGAAGAAGTGAGAGATGGCGAAGGCAACGTTACGGTTAATACAGGTCTGGTTGATACCACTATCGGTCGTGCCATCCTGTGGATGATTGTACCGCGTGGTCTGCCATATTCACTGATTAACCAGCCACTGGGTAAAAAAGCAATCTCTAAGATGCTGAATACCTGTTACCGTGTGCTGGGCCTGAAACCAACCGTTATCTTAGCTGACCAGACCATGTATACCGGTTTTGCTTACGCTGCCCGTTCAGGGGTATCCGTAGGTATTGACGACATGGTTATTCCTGAGAAGAAAGAAGGCATCATCGCGGAAGCAGAAGCTGAAGTTGCTGAAATTCAGGAACAGTTCCAGTCAGGTCTGGTAACTGCGGGCGAACGCTATAACAAAGTTATCGATATCTGGGCGGCGGCAAACGAACGTGTTGCTAAAGCGATGATGGAAAACCTCTCTTCTGAAACTGTGATTAACAGCAAGGGCGAAGAAGAACAACAGGTTTCCTTCAACAACATCTTTATGATGGCCGACTCCGGTGCTCGTGGTTCTGCTGCTCAGATTCGTCAGTTGGCGGGTATGCGTGGTCTGATGGCAACGCCAGATGGCTCCATCATCGAAACCCCAATCACCGCGAACTTCCGTGAAGGTCTGAACGTACTTCAGTACTTCATCTCAACCCACGGTGCTCGTAAAGGTCTTGCGGATACCGCACTGAAAACTGCGAACTCCGGTTATCTGACCCGTCGTCTGGTTGACGTTGCTCAGGATCTGGTTGTTACTGAAGATGACTGTGGTACTCATAATGGCATCATGATGACTCCGGTTATCGAAGGTGGTGACGTTAAAGAACCTCTGCGTGAGCGTGTACTGGGTCGTGTGACTGCGGAAGACGTTCTGAAACCGGGTTCTGCGGACATTCTGGTTCCACGTAACACTCTGCTGAACGAAAAATGGTGTGATCTGTTAGAAGAAAACTCCGTTGACAGCGTGAAAGTACGTTCTGTAGTTAGTTGTGAAACTGACTTCGGTGTCTGTGCGAACTGTTACGGACGTGACCTTGCTCGTGGTCATATCATCAACAAAGGTGAAGCAGTTGGTGTTATCGCGGCACAGTCAATCGGTGAGCCGGGTACACAGCTGACGATGCGTACGTTCCACATCGGTGGTGCGGCATCTCGTGCGGCAGCAGAATCCAGCATTCAGGTACGTAACAAAGGTCAATTGAAACTGACCAACGCGAAATTCGTTACCAACTCAGCGGGCAAACTGGTTATTACTTCCCGTAATACCGAATTGCGCCTGATTGACGATTTCGGTCGTACTAAAGAAAGCTATAAAGTGCCTTACGGCTCCGTATTGTCAAAAGGTGATGGCGAGAAAGTTGCCGGCGGTGAAACCGTTGCTAACTGGGATCCACACACCATGCCAGTCGTGAGTGAAGTGTCCGGTATCATCCAGTTCTCTGACATGGTAGATGGCCAGACCATTACCCGTCAGACAGACGAACTGACCGGCCTTTCATCACTGGTGGTTCTGGACAGTGCAGAGCGTACCGGTAGCGGTAAAGACCTGCGTCCGGCATTGAAAATCGTTGATGCTCAGGGTAACGACGTTCTGATCCCAGGTACAGATATGCCTGCTCAGTACTTCCTACCGGGTAAAGCGATTGTTCAGCTGGAAGATGGCATATCTATCTCTGCGGGTGACACGCTGGCGCGTATTCCTCAGGAATCTGGCGGTACTAAAGATATCACCGGTGGTCTGCCACGCGTTGCAGACCTGTTCGAAGCACGTCGTCCGAAAGAGCCTGCTATCCTGGCAGAAATCAGCGGTATCGTTTCCTTCGGTAAAGAAACCAAAGGTAAACGCCGTCTGGTAATCAGCCCACTGGATGGTAGTGATGCTTACGAAGAGATGATCCCTAAATGGCGTCAGCTCAACGTATTCGAAGGTGAGGTTGTTGAACGTGGTGACGTGATCTCCGATGGCCCAGAATCTCCACACGACATTCTGCGTCTGCGTGGCGTTCATGCCGTTGCTCGTTACATCACTAACGAAGTTCAGGAAGTTTACCGTCTGCAAGGCGTTAAGATTAACGATAAACACATTGAAGTTATCGTTCGTCAGATGCTGCGTAAAGTGACCATTGCAAGCGCGGGAAGCTCTGAATTCCTTGAAGGCGAGCAGGTTGAATACGCACGCGTTAAAGTTGCTAACCGTAAACTGGATCAAGATGGCAAAGTCCCTGCGACCTTCCACCGTGATTTGTTGGGTATTACCAAAGCATCACTGGCAACAGAATCCTTCATCTCTGCGGCGTCGTTCCAGGAAACAACCCGCGTACTGACTGAAGCAGCGGTTGCTGGTAAACGTGATGAATTGCGTGGCCTGAAAGAGAACGTCATTGTGGGTCGTCTGATCCCTGCGGGTACAGGTTATGCTTACCATCAGGATCGTATGCGTCGTCGTCACCAGAACGAAGTGGTTGAAGCACCACAAGTGACTGTTGACGAAGCCACTGCAAACCTTGCTGAATTGTTGAACGCAGGTTTCGGTAGTAGCTCCAACGAGTAATACCATGATGAGTAGGATACATCATTCGTATCACTAATCATAAAATGCCCTCTCTGGTAGAGGGCATTTTTATTTTGGATGGAAAACAGAATGAGACAAATCGTTAATGTTGCTGCCATGATTTTCTTGCTGTCATTCTTCTTTTTCTCTAATCAGGTCGCAGCGTATCAGCCTGATGGGGAAAGCTATCGTTATATGGAGGTAATCAGAGACAGCGAAATTTATGCCTTGATCGGAGAACATGTGATTCAGGTTGGCATCTTCAGGAAAGGGCAGAGCCTGAAAGTAGCTCAGGATGAAGGAGAAGACAGTGATTATTACGTATTTAGGTTTGGTAATGGGAAAGGTTACATTGCTAAAAACCATTTAAAAGAAATAAAAAAAGCCTCATTTCCCCGTGATCCTTTCCCCATCTTCAATAATAAAATCACTCAGGGTTTAGCTACCTTTCAGTCAACGAAGGTTTACAGCACGCTGAAAGCCGATAGTAAGCCAATTGCAGTACTGGCAGCAGATCTCCGTTATCCAATTCAGGATAAGGTACAGGATATTAAGCATAATATCTGGTATGAAATTAATCTGGGAGGACGTCTGGGTTATATTCGTGCTCAGGATGCTGAACAGGATAATGGCATACCCGTGCTGACATACCATCATATCCTTGAGGAGAAAGAGAATAAGCGTTTTCTGCACACATCAACAACCACATCTTTGAACGCCTTCAGTAATCAAATGGATTACTTAAAACAGGCTGGTTATACCACGATTTCACTCTATGAGCTGGAAGGGTACTTGAAAGGAGTAGTTAACCTGCCGGCGAAAGTCGTTGCTTTGACTTTTGATGATGGATTGAAGTCAGTGTATCGGTATGCTTACCCAATACTGAAAAAAAATGAACAAAAGGCGACACTTTTTATCATTTCATCCCGAATCAAACGCCATCCTCAGAAATGGAATCCCAATAACCTACAATTTTTGAGTCTTAATGAATTGTTATCTATGCAGGATGTTTTTGATTTTCAATCCCATACTCATTTCTTGCATCGATTAGGTAAAAATAAGAAGCCCATATTATTCAAGCGTTCATACCGGAATATTCTGTATGATTTCGAACGTTCTCGCCGGGCATTATCACAATTTAACCCCCATGTAATTTATCTTTCCTACCCTTTTGGCGGCTATAATATGTCAGCGATGAAAGCGGCTAGAAATGCAGGTTTTCATTTGGCGGTTACAACTGTGCAGGGAAAAGTTAAATTGGGAGATAATCCTTTTTCCTTGAGACGGTTATATATATTGCGGACAGATTCCATTGAAAAAATGGCGAAAATGATAGCCAATAAACCAAGAGATATTCCTTTTTCTAAGATAAATAGTAAAAAATGATATATTTAGAACGATTATTAAAATAAGTATATAGAACTCACTGTATTAATGGATTTTTATTAGAAATATCACAGTTCGCTATTTTTGATCATGTTTTCATGAAATAATACCCTGTCAGTTTAACTTCAAAATATTATATATTATTGTTTCCATTTAATTATTAAATTATGTGGAGGTGAAAGTGAATATTGACGGTTCTTGTAATGTATTGATAATCTCCTTTGATGGTGTTCCGATGTCCGGAATTGTTGTTGAATCAATTAAACTTGCAGGTTTTTTGAAAAACAGTAAGAAAAGAATTTTCATGGATTTAGGTTATGATATAAAAATTGATAAAGGAAATTTTAATAAGGAATATAAAGATGAGTGCTCATTATTTGGTGAGTTATTAGAATTGGTTAGAGTTGTAAATATTTTTTATCTTCCTGATTATAATATTAATTTTCTTACTGATGTTTTTGATGTCATGATAAGAAATAATAAAGTGATTGAAGATGGTGAATTAAGAAACTTAAAAGAAAGGGTCGAAAAAGTTTCTGATGCGCTTTCGGATTCAATTCTGGAATTCTGGCTGGAAAATCGTATTGGTTATCTCATTGTAGAAAATGGAACTATTCCAGAAAATATTGTTTATACCAAAGCCTTGTATAAAGCTATCGATAAATATGGGCAACAATTTGATCTTGATAAATTTGTTTTTTGGCGTGATCATGATTTGATGTGGAATAGTGAGACATCCGCTGAGAAATATGGCGCACCACCTTACGAATTTGCAATAAAACCTGTTGACTCACCGTATATAAAATACTTTACTTTAAACCAGACTTCAAAATCACATTTATTAGAATGGTGTGGATATGATTTAGATATCAATGTCCTACCTAATAGTTATGACTTTGAACGCCTGACTTCTAGGAAAAATATCAGGCATCGATTTGGTATCAGTAAAAATGATGTGGTTATATCAAGAATCACCAGGATTATTCCACAGAAGAGATTGGACAGAGATATTATCCTGATCAAAGAGCTTAACAGACTATTCAGTCAGGATGATATAAAAATATATTTACTTGTGGCGGGTAATATCAATGAAGATGTATGTCATTATCATCAGTTAAGAGATATGGTGAAAAATTATGATGTAGAAGATTATGTTATCTTTGTCGGTAGCTTATGCCATGATTTTTACCATAATACATCCGAGTTTACAGTTGAGGATCTGATACATTCAGCAGATTTAATATCATTCTTGACTTCATATGATTATGATAGCTACGGGAACCCTATCGGGGAAGCAATCTGTCAAAGTAAATGTTATATCACGACCAGCTATGAATATTATGATGAGGTGTATGGTAATAAGGGTTTCCTTTCTCCAGTGATGAATATCAGCAAAGAAAATGATGGAGTGCCGGATAAAGAGTTTATTAATGAAGTTTATGCATTTCTCAAAGATCCAGTAAATATGAAAAGATATGCGGAGCATAATTACAAATTAGGAAGGGAGTTATTGTCTCATCGTATTCTGGATGACATTTTCTTTTCAGATAAAAGGTGAATATGATGAATGAAGTGATGGAAAAAGATGTCGTTATTTCTGTTGTGTTACCTGTCTTTAATGAAGAGAAAAGATTGAATATTGTATTAACTTCTCTTTTTAACCAATATGATGAATCAGGGGAATTAAATAAGGACACTTATGAGGTTGTTATAGTTGATAATAATTCAACAGACAACTCCCTGAACGTTATTAAAGAATTTAGAGAAGCTAATCCGTTATTGAATCTGTATGTTATAGAAGAAAAAGAGCAGGGGGTTTCTTCCGCCAGAAAATGCGGAATGGATTTTGCCAGTCAGAGGAGTAAAGAGCGGGATAATAAATATCAGCTGGAGCAACGTTTTTATATTCTGTCTGCTGATGCAGATTGTACGGTTGATAACCAATGGATTTATCAGCTCATAAAAAAAATGACGATGGATAAGGCTGATTTGGGGACGTGTAATTATTTCTATGATCCCGAAAAGTTTTTACATCGTCCTGTTTTGTATGAACAGATAAGAAAGACATTACTTTGTCGTGAGTTTTCTTTCTCTCTATTTGGTGGGTTTCCTGATGGTAAAGGTTTTGCTGTTGAAAGGGACTTATACGATAAGGTGGGTGGCATCGAAATTTTTTACCAATTACATGATGGCGCGTTTGTGCAACACCTGTCGGATGACTGGGATTTCGGTATTAAAGTTATTGCTTATGGTGGTAAGCCAACTTATGCGCACTACTCCAGAGTTGAGATTAATAGCAGGCGGGTCGATAATTTGCTGGGTGAAGTGATCATCGGCAAGGCTTATGGGGCTGATGGCATTATAACCATGAAAGATATCCGACCACCGGATGAAAATATACCGTATGGAGATCTCACACCAGAAGAAGGGAAAATGGCATGGGATTATTCTATTAAAGATTATGTACCTAAAAATATTATATTACCTTTATTGCTTAATCCTGATTTATTACAGAAAGACGCCATCATTGATTTTTTTACGGCTCTGGTGGCTCAGAAACTGTATGAACGCATTCATGAAATAAAATCGACCGCCCGTATTATCGATTTTAAACCGATACACGCTTATAAAACGCCATCCTACCGGCTTTATTTCGAATTCAGACAGCAAATATTCGCCAGCCTGCGTAAACATGTGGATCAAAGTATAGGTTATCCGCCGGAGTTACCGCCTTGTCTCGACGCTATTCTGAAGCAGCAGCCAGATAAATTTATTAATTATGTTTACTACTTCTGTGAGGACAGGGAATCAGGAACAGCCCATAACTATTTTGCTAATGGAGGGGTTTTCTGATGATAGAGCAAGCACTGTATTCACTGAATAAGATAGACGAAAAATATCCACGGCCCGATATTATTGATGTACTTTCTGATAAGCGTAATCAATCCCTTCTTTCTTATGTTTATCGTGACCCATTCGGGTGTCATATTTTTCCCGGAGATATTGAAAATTACCCGCATCAACGTTTTCTTGAAGCATTGAATAGTGAACTTTCTACCGGATATCCCATTCATCTCTGGGCCTATATACCTACCTGCCGATATATTTGCCATTTTTGCCAGTTTCCTAAGATTGTGGTCAGGACACACAGAGAAGAGTCATCTCAGGTATTTAAGGAAGTCGTCGACCTCAATATCATGGAAGCCAGAATGTGGTTACAAAAAGTGCCTAATCTGGCGAGTGTGCCAATCGGTGAATTTAATATTTTCGGAGGGACTCCATCGCTATTACCTTTTGATGAATTGGAACGGTTAATGGTGTTTTATCGGGAACACTTTAACTTTAGTCATGCAACACTAAGATTCGAAGGAGAGCCGGGCACTTTAGACAGCCATTATCTGGCTTTTCTGCACAAACTAGGGTTCAGTAAACTGTCTTTTGGTGCTCAGTCTTTCAACGATGATATTATTTATTCTTCTGGCAGGAAGCACTCTTCCTGGGAATGTTTTGAGGTAATAAAAAACGCCAGAGAAACCGGTATTGAGTGGACCAGCGTAGATTTAATTTATGGTTTATTACAACAGAGAGTTGAAGATGTTGAGTATGACATCAGAAAAGCGCTGGAACTGGAGTTGTCTCATATTGTCTGCTCGAAGCTGCATATAAAAGATTTCATGGAAACGCGGACCGGTGTCTCAGAGGAAAAAAAAGCCTTGTGGCAAAAGAAAATGGTGCCAATTGAAATTACACCAGTTGAAACAACATCTGCTGGAACAAACCGTATTGATACCGGAGCCAATAAAGGCAGTAAACTTTCTACAAATATGTTTCCAAGCCTTGGTGAGCAATATCAGATGCGCAATGTTATCGATAATTTATTTGATAGCCATTACTCTGAACATCCGACAATGTATTTTTATCGCAAAGATACAGAGCCAGAAAAGTGGAAAGGCATTATTACTGATCAGGATAAACAACATCCGGAAGTTGCTATTGGATTGGGTGGCAGTTCTAAATGCCGTTCCGCTGAAATGGTGAACCTCACCGATTACAAGTGTTATCGCGAAGCAGTGAATAATCATATTTTGCCTGTTGCTTCTGTGACGGGTATGTCAGCAGAAAGGCAGGAAGCGAATGCTATTAAAATGGCGTTATCGACCTGCCAGCCGGTAGACAATGATATTCACCGGCAAAGATTTGGTCATGCGATAAAAGAAAACAAACGTATTTATAATAAATTATGTGATTTGGCAGAGCGTCAGTTGCTATTTTTTGATGATGACAAAATTAAACTCACGCGTAGTGGTAAAGTACTGGTTGAGTCAATCGTAAATACAGAATTTAATGACTAAATATGATGAGTAATAATGATTAAAGCCATCCGTTTTCTTCCTACTAAACGGGTGGCTTTAATTTGTACCGGTTCAGGTAGATCTTTTACTCTTTATCATTTTGATAAATGTTTCTCGTGCACTTGATGAACCAAGGCGTTCAGCTTCATCTAACAGAGTCAGTGCCTTATTTATATCTCCATTTTTGATCGCTTTCTTGATAGCCTCATTGAAGTGCTGTTCTGTTTCACCGGAAATAGATTTAGGCACCCTATTAGGATTTGGATCTACAAAAGTATGATCAGCTAATACGTTTTCGGTAGTTCGTTCTGACGTCACTTTCAGCGTTAAAATTCCGGTATCAGTATGGCGAGCTATTGGGTCTGGAATATTGGGAACCGCGTTACCTACTCCCTGAGCATAGGCTTTGGCTGGGTCAACCATTTTTGTCGATGTTTGCAGGTCTGCATGGGTAGTGTAAATCAGCAAATATATATTTTTCTGCCCTGATACTGGCGTTATTTTTAATGTTCTTTCAACCCGTTCCCCCGAGAAGATCCCCGGTTGTTGATAGGAAAAAGAATGGCTTGCATAAAGTGCAACAGGCTGAAATTTTTCATCAAATACCAACACGTTAGGTAAATAGACCTGCTTATCTTTTATCAGGCTGCTCAACGTGATTTTCAGGGCACCCTGACTGGCCGGTAAAGCAAGAGTGGCAATTGCTCCCTGAATATTTCCTTCGTTAATCTGAGGTGAAGTCTGACTGAGTACAATTGTGTGCATTGCTGGGAGCTTCATCGGTTTCCATACCTGCTTCTGTAAAACAGAAGCAGGTATGGAATAAGCTACGTTGTTGCTTACTTCCGGGTTAATCATAGTCTTCTCAGAGACAGTACCTGCGGCATAAGCTACTAAGGGGAGGCTTATGCAGGAGAGAATACTGTAATAGAAGAGAGTAATTAGTTTGGTTTTCATCGTTTCACCCTTAACCACAATCACCACCAGGCTTCAAATTGAGCACCAAACGTGAACTCATCATTCTTACCACGGCTGAAATGGTGCTCAGTTGTATCACGATAAGCTAACCCATCGTTATAACCGGGAGTTTTGTTGGCATAACCCCATTTTTCATTCCATTTAGCATAAGTGGTGTACAAACGAATCGCCGGACGGGACCAGATGCTATCGCCTGCCTGCCATTGTTGGGCCAGAGTGATTTTGTACTGGTCGTTAATCGCTTTGGTACGCTGAGATTTGACATTATCGTAGCCAACCTCCATTAACGTACTCATGGTTGGTGTCCATTTGTACATCGGGCGGATACCGGCGGTATACCAAGTGGTGCCGTTACGATTGTCGCGATCAATATTTTGGTACATAGCGACGTACATTAAGTCCCATTTTTCAGCCAGATTGATGGCTCCATGATTTATCACGCGCAGCATATGACCATTATTGTCGGTACTGGCTCCCGCGGAACGACCATTATTATTGGAAGTCATAGAGTCAGTCGCATACTGAACAACAAGTTTATTGAACCCATCCAACATGCTTTGGGTATGTTCAGCCGTCAGCATTATCCCATCTTTAGAAGCGTTTTTGGCCAAATGATAACCCTTACGTGGATTAGCCCGCCCGTAATCAACACCTAATTCGAGTACACCACCGCTGTTGATGGGGAGATCAGCAAGCCGGGCATCAAAAACATCATTAGAGGTTTCGGTATTTTGATTTTTATTATCAACCCAGTGATATGAACCGCCACTTTCAGTATTGCGTGTCACGGCGAGAGAAAGTTTGCCAAAATCAAGGTCAATATTTTCCAAACCGGCTCCGGGACCAGAAATATCCCAATAATAGAAATCGATCATATGTACATCATGACGTTGATAAAAACGCTTACCGGCCCACAGTGTTGAACCTGGCAACCAGTCAATCAGGTTAGTTCCCTGTACATTCACTTCACGGAATACTGGGTTGACCGATTCATTATCGCTTTTCTGAGCCGCGCTGTAGGCCAGATTAGTATCGAAATAGAAGCGTTTATCTTCTTGTTGCCATAGTGCTTGCCCCAATTTTAATTCAGCATAGGTTTCACATTCATTTCCGAGGCGGTATTTACTCTGTGCCCCTGTACTTTGAGCACATTTTTGCTCACCGCCACGTCCTGTCCAGCCGATACCTGAACGGGCATAACCGTGGAAGTCTACCGCAGCGGCCTGCATGGAAAATAATCCAGCAAGCAAAGGTAATGAGAGAGGTAAGATGCGCATAATTGTTCTCCTGTTATTTTTTTATAGCGAGGTTTTAAACCCCTGGTTCTCTGTATAGGCGCCGGCATGCTGTTCCGTCTTCCCGAAACAGATGACAACGATGAGGGGCTAATCCGATAGTGAAGGTCGCCCCTTCTTCTACAAGAACAATATCAGGCTGGAGATAAACGAGATTTTGACGGATGGTTGATATGTGGATATGGATATGAGTTTCACTTCCTAACTGCTCTACTATCTGTACAGTTCCTGTCAGCGTTACGTCAGCGACATCGCTGGGTAAAAGGTGTTCCGGTCGGATACCCAGAGACACATTACTCCCGATGGTAACTCCCTTACTTTCTACCGGAAGCCAGACATGTTGCCCATTAGGCAGGCTGATCTGTACTTGATCAACAGCGGTTGCAGAGACTTTGACTGGTAAGAAATTCATCTTTGGAGAACCCATGAAGCTGGCTACAAAACGGTTAGCCGGGTAGTGATAAATTTCGAGAGGTTTACCAACCTGAGCAATATTGCCGGCATCCAATACAACGATTTTGTCTGCTAATGTCATGGCCTCGGTTTGATCATGGGTGACGTAGATCATGGTGCGTTGTAGACGCTTATGCAGACGTGAAATTTCGATACGCATCTGAACTCGCAGGGCAGCGTCCAGATTGGAGAGAGGTTCGTCCAGTAGAAAAATATTGGGTTCGGCGACCAGAGTACGGCCAATAGCCACTCGCTGACGCTGGCCACCGGATAGTGCTTTTGGACGGCGATCCAATAGATGAGCTAGCTGGAGAGTTTCTGCGACTTTCTCTACCCGTTTTTGAATCTCACTTTTTTTAATACCTGCCAGTTTCAGGCCGAAAGACATGTTATCTGCTACGGATAAATGGGGGTAAAGTGCATAAGATTGAAAAACCATGCCGATACTACGTTTAGCGGGCGGTACATCATTTATTACTTGGCCTGCAATCAGCATTTCACCGGACGTAACATCTTCCAGACCGGCAATCATTCTTAATAAAGTCGATTTTCCACATCCCGATGGACCAACAAAAACCACAAATTCCCCTTCATCAATCTCAAGATTGATATTTCTGGAAATAACATTTTCACCATAAGCCTTAGATACATTACGAAGTGTGACGCTGGACATGTGTTTCCCTCGGAGTTGCCATCCTGGTTTGTAGTGAAAAGTAGATGGCCGGATTGTGTGCAAAATAACAGGAATAAAAATCCTCCATTTTATCGTTTTTTATGGAGGAGGGATTAGGAGGATGAGATTAGTAGGATTACAAAATCCCTTGATATTTCACGAAATAAAATGTGATTTTAGTTCCAGAAATTGGTGCGTTTTTAAGGCTGGTGGCATGGTTTACAGTGCTTTTGTAATCACGTTCACACTCATTTGATGAGAGGCGTAGACAGGGGGAGGATGAGTCTGCTTTCTATTAATTGCACACTGTGAAATATTTTCTGGCGGTGTAGTGAAAAATTCATCTTAAATCAGCAAATACTGAAAAGGACGGAATGATGACAAAAAGAATCTCAAAAATAGGTGCTCGTGCACTGATGCTTTCCGTTTTATCTACATGGGTACTTTCTGTTCCTGCTTTCGCAAAACTGGAAGAAGGTAAGCTGGTAATTTGGATCAATGGGGATAAGGGATATAACGGTCTGGCGCAGGTTGGTGACAGATTTATGCAGGATACGGGAATTTCAGTCAGTGTTGAACATCCTGATAAACTGGAAGAAAAATATCCTCAGATTGCGGCGGTGGGAGATGGTCCGGATATCATTTTCTGGGCACATGACCGCTTTGGGGGCTACGCACAGTCGGGATTACTGGCGGAGGTTACGCCTGATAAGAATTTTATGGACAAACTATTTCCCTTTACCTGGGATGCAGTTCGTTATGAAGGCAAATTGATTGGCTACCCTATTGCGGTTGAAGCTCTTTCTCTTATTTACAATAAAGACTTAGTTAAGTCACCACCCTTAACATGGGAAGAAATTCCTATGTTAGATAACGAGCTAAAAAAGCAGGGGAAAAATGCGATCATGTTCAATCTTCAGGAGCCTTATTTCGTCTGGCCCCTGATTGCTGCTGATGGTGGATATGCTTTTAAGAGGCAGGGGGATACCTACGATATTAAAGATAGCGGGGTAAATCATACTGGTTCTAAAGCCGGTCTGGAATTTTTAGTCAGTCTGGTAAAAAACAAACACCTTAGTGCTGATACCGATTATTCCATTGCTGAAGCTGCCTTTAATAAAGGTACGACAGCAATGACTATTAATGGTCCTTGGTCATGGGGGAACATCGACAAAAGTAAAATTAATTACGGTGTTACTCTGCTGCCGACTTTTAAAGGCCAACCTTCTAAACCTTTTGTTGGCATTTTAAGCGCAGGAATTAACGCAGCCAGCCCCAATAAAGAGCTGGCCAAGGAGTTTTTGGAAAACTACCTGCTGACTAATGATGGCTTAGCAATGATGGATAAAGATAAGCCGCTGGGTGCGGTAGCGTTGAAGTCTTATCAGGATATTCTTGCCAAAGATCCACGCATTGCTGCCACGATGAACAATGCCAAGAAAGGTGAAATCATGCCGAATATTTCACAAATGAGTAGTTTTTGGTACGCCATGCGTAGTGCAGTACTTAATGCAATCAGCAGCCGACAACCTGTAGATGCGGCTCTCAATGATGCAGAGGCTCGAATTGTAAAATAAACGTGCATTAGTCTTCTTCTTTTGAAGGAGGCTTTTTATTTATCGGAGGAAAGATTTTCTCATTGAATCTCAGTAAAACAGGTTCGTGGGAATAGGCTCGCAGGTAATAAATTTCTAGTAACAGGAAGTGCATAATGTCAGCAAGGTTGAACAAAAATGTATGGTGGCCACGTTCTGTCCTGAAATGGTTTGCGGTGGGGCTGAGCCTGTTTTTTACCGGTTATTTGATTGTGTTGATGTACGCACAAGGGGAATACCTGTTTGCGATTCTGATACTGGTATTACTGGGTAGTGGTGTTTATGTTTTCGCTAATAGTAAGTCTTATGCCTGGCGTTATACCTACCCGGGTATTGCTGCGATGTTATTGTTTGTTCTGTTCCCGCTTGTTTGTACCATTACGATTGCTTTTACAAACTATAGCAGTACCAACCAACTTACCCTTGAGCGGGCTCAGGCTGTATTGATGAGTAGACAATATCAAACAGGCCAGTCATTTAATTTCAAACTTTACCCCCAGGATCAACAGTGGATTTTGGTATTAAATGTCGCTGATAGTTCGAATGTATTGGTATCTGAGCCTTTTTCTTTATCTGATAAAGAAAAAATCATTCTACCATTATATGAACAGGTAACCCCCTTTAATCATGACGCTGCCACGTTGCGTACCATTACGCAGAACCGGCAGGCATTAGGGCAAATAACAGTACTTCTGCCGGATAACAGTAGATTGCGCATGAGTTCTTTACGGCAGTTTTCCGGTATACATTCCCTTTATGCTCTGGAGAAAGATGGACACACCCTCATTAATAATCAGACAGGTGTCAAATATCGCCCGAATATGGAGACGGGTTTTTACCAATCCATTGATGCAAAAGGGGAATGGGGTAATGAGACGTTGAGTCCGGGGTTTACGGTTTCCATTGGTTGGAAAAATTTCCTGCGGGTTATTCAGGATGAAGGGATTCAAAAACCTTTTCTCTCCATTTTTGTCTGGACGGTGCTCTTTTCTCTGTTGACGGTAATATTGACTGTGGCACTGGGCATGATTCTGGCTTGCATTGTGCAGTGGGACGCTCTTAAAGGCAGAGCTATTTATCGTGTATTACTTATCTTACCGTATGCTGTACCTTCCTTTATTTCTATCCTGATTTTTAAAGGATTATTTAACCAGAGTTTTGGTGAGGTGAATCTACTGCTCAATGGGCTGTTTGGTTTGAAACCGGATTGGTTTACTGACCCGACTCTGGCCAGGACCATGTTGATTATTGTTAATACATGGCTGGGGTATCCCTACATGATGATCCTTTGTATGGGGCTGCTGAAAGCGATACCTGATGATCTGTACGAAGCCTCCGCGATGGATGGTGCAGGGCCGCTACAGAATTTCCGCTATATCACTTTTCCTTTGTTAATTAAGCCTCTGACACCATTGATGATTGCCAGTTTTGCTTTTAACTTCAATAATTTTGTTCTTATTCAATTGCTTACCAACGGCAGGCCGGATCATGTTGGGACAACGACACCAGCGGGTTATACCGATCTATTAGTCAGCTATACCTATCGTATTGCTTTTGAGGGTGATGGAGGGCAGGACTTTGGATTAGCAGCGGCGATAGCAACGTTAATCTTCTTGTTGGTGGGGGCTTTGGCAATCATTAATCTGAAAACGACACGAATTAAATTTGATTGATTAAGGAGGTAGTGGCATGGCGATGGTCCAATCTAGATCACAGCGGTGGCGAATATGGGCAACGCATATATTCATGCTGATTTTTATCGCCTCGATTTTATTTCCATTACTCATGGTCATTGCTATCTCTTTACGACCGGGGAATTTCGCGACGGGCAGTTTGATCCCTGAGTCGATTTCTTGGGAACACTGGAAACTGGCGCTGGGTTACAGTGTTGAATCCTCTGATGGGCGCATTACTCCTCCTCCGTTCCCAGTAATACTGTGGTTATGGAACTCTGTAAAAGTCGCATTAATTACTGCGACTGGCATTGTTGCGTTGTCAACAACGTGTGCTTATGCTTTTGCTCGTATGCGTTTTCGTGGCAAAAACACCTTATTGAAAGGCATGCTGATTTTTCAAATGTTTCCCGCTGTTTTGTCATTGGTGGCCTTGTATGCTTTGTTTGATCGTTTGGGGGAATATATCCCTTTTCTCGGTCTGAATACCCACGGTGGTGTGATTTTTGCCTATCTGGGAGGAATTGCGCTGCATGTGTGGACGATAAAAGGCTATTTTGAAACGTTAGATCGTTCTTTAGAAGAGGCGGCCATGCTGGATGGTGCTACATCGTGGCAGGTTTTCCGTTTGATATTGTTACCGCTTTCTGTACCGATATTAGCAGTGGTATTTATCCTGTCTTTTATTGGTGCGATTACTGAAGTACCAGTTGCATCGTTATTGTTAAGGGATGTGGATAATTACACATTAGCTGTGGGGATGCAGCAATATCTCCACCCACAAAATTACCTCTGGGGTGACTTTGCCGCCGCCGCTGTACTTTCTGCTATACCTATTACAGTAGTTTTCTTGCTTGCCCAGCGTTGGTTAGTTGGGGGATTGACTGCTGGTGGTGTGAAAGGGTGACGGTCTGTTTGAAATTTATCAAAGAGTAAAGATAAAGCAAAACTTCGTACCTGAATAAAGGGTACGAAGTTCAATATTTTTTGCCTGTTTTGTCTGTTGTTATGACACTCTTCTTCTGTGCTTATCTATTGTTTCCAATAAATTATTTATGTCTGTATTTTTGAACATGTCTTCCAATGTGACGGTTAATTTACGTCTCCAATTAGGATATTCCATAGTTGTACCCGGGACATTGACCGGATTTTCCATACTCAGCCAGTCCTCAGGTTGTAAGCCCAACAAGGCACTGGTACAGCTAGCGAGATAATAGTGTATTCCTTGATTAACGGATGTTGGTATCTGTGATGAAGATATTTTTGGCTGCAATGAGGTAAGCGTGTTTGCTATATTTGCTGATTCGGAGAGATAACCATGATGATTTAAACTCTGTAATAGCTTTTGCTTACAATGTTCGCGTTCATTATATAACTCAGTGAGTAATGCCTTATCAGGATATAACCCAATTGATTCACCCAGTTTCAGATCACCACTTTGCCAAAACCCACCTAATGTCGGTAAATCATGGGTAGTGATAGTTGCCATGGCCTGTGTCTGATATTTCTCAGGTGGTTTAAATTCACCTTGCCCGTCGCGCTCGAAATAAAAAACCTTATAAGAATAGATACCACGGTCACGTAATTTTCCAACAATCTCTTCTGGTACTATTCCTAAATCTTCGCCTATCACCATGCAACAATGGCGCTGGCTTTCCAATGCCAGTATCGCCAGTAAATCATCAACAGGATAATGGACATAAACGCCTTGAGCTGCGGTTTCTCCCTGAGGGATCCACCAAAGCCTGAGCAGTGCCATAACATGATCAATGCGTAATGCTCCACAGTGCCGCATATTACTACGCAGTAATTGAATAAAAGGCTGATAATTCTGAGCCTGTAATATATGAGGATTCATTGGAGGAAGCCCCCAATTTTGCCCTAGTGGTCCCATGATATCAGGCGGCGCACCAATAGATGCTTCCATACAATAGAGTTCCCGGTTACCCCAGGTTTCTGAACCACCTTGCGCCACGCCAACAGCCAGATCACGATAAATACCAATCGGCATAGCATGGTTCTTACTTTCACGTAAACAATCAGCCAGTTGCCTGTCTGCAATCCATTGTAACCAAAGAAAGAACTCCACTTCTTGTGGGTGAGAGTGACAAAACTTCAGTACAGTATCACTATCTGGGTCGCGGTATTTTTCAGGCCAGATGGGCCAACCCCAATAGGTGTGACTTTCACTGTATAGTTTGTAATGTAGAGCATCATAGACAGCCTGAGAGTACAGGCTTTTACCACCTTGATTAATGAATTGACGGAATGAGAGATATAGGGGATCGGTATCATTTCGAGTATTGAATTGTTGATAAGCCAAACGCAACGCTGTCATTTTCAGTGCCATCACACTGGAATAGTCAACCCATTCTGTTTGGCGAACACTCTGAATTCTGTGCTGGGTTTCCGGCATCATCCACCACTCTTGAGCATTGGCACTGGATTGGAAATCTTCTACCTGACTGACATCAATATAAATGATATTCAACCAGTGGCGGGATGAAGGGCTATAAGGGCTGGCGTTTTCAGGCATGACAGGATACATCGCATGTAGCGGGTTTAGGCCAATAAAAGCGCCGCCGCGTTGTGCCAGTTCCCGTAACATTTTTTTCAGATCGCCAAAATCACCCATTCCCCAATTAGTTTCGGATCGCAGGGTATAAAGCTGGATGCAGGCTCCCCACAATTTGCTTCCTTTTATCAGTGATTCTGGTTCGTAACAGCGTTCCGGAGCGATGATGATCTGCATAACATGGCGTTGTACCGCGTCTTTGGGGCTTGATGAAGGGATTAAACTAAGCGTGTGATAACCCAAAGGCAAAGAGGCTGGCAGTGTCAGTTGATATTGGCAATTTCCACGCAGGTTTATCCCTTGTTCTGTCTGTATTTGCCACTGATATTGGGCAGAGGTATTCAGATTAAAAGTGAATGACTGGCCAATAATTAATACTTTCACTGTGGGTAAGGTTGAAACTGATGGATCAGAAACCGGCCTTTTGACCGGTATATTTTCCCCCATGGCTTGCAGGATCCTATGCCTTATCTGAGAAGGAATAGCCTGTGGTTTGCCATAGGCATTAATATATTCAGTGACAATACCAGCTTCTGTTGCTAAATCATCGAGGCTTTTGTTTTCCATTATGATCTTCTATTTTACCTGCTTAACCTGCCAGATACGTTGTTGATAATCCTGAATAGTTCTGTCGGAACTGAATGTTCCCATACGGGCAGTATTAAGGATCGTACGTTGTGTCCAAGACGGGATATTACGGTAGAGTTCATCAATTTGCTGATGTGCGGCACCGTAAGAAGCAAAGTCAGCTAATACTAAATAAGGGTCACCACCATCGATCAGGCTGTGTAGCATTAAATCAAATGCCTGTTTATCTCCATGGCTGAACTCACCGCTGGCGAGAGAATTCAGTATTTGTTGTAATTGCTTATTTTGTTGGAGAATATTTTGGGGGTCATAGCCCTCTCTCAGTAAGGTTTTTGCTTCTTCTACTGTATGTCCAAAGATAAAAATATTGTTGTTGCCAACCTGTTCGGCAATTTCGACATTTGCACCATCCAGAGTTCCAATAGTTAGTGCTCCGTTCAAGGCAAGTTTCATGTTACCAGTACCGGAGGCTTCTTTTCCTGCTGTGGAGATTTGTTCTGATACATCGGCAGCTGGGATCATCAATTCAGCTTTCGAAACATTGTAATCAGGAATAAAGGCAATTTTTATGCGATCGCGTACGATCGGATCATGGTTGATTTTTGCGGCTGCGTGATTGATAGCTGAAATAATATTTTTTGCCAGATAGTAGCCGGGAGCTGCTTTAGCCCCAAACAGGAAAACACGCGGGTAAATATCCAGTGCCGGATTTTCCTGAATCTGTCGATAAAGTGAGAGGATATGCAGCAGGTTCAAATGCTGGCGTTTGTACTCATGCAGCCGTTTGATCTGTACATCGAAAATGGCATGAGGGTCTAGCTTAAGCCCCATTGTTTTATTGATGTAGTTGGAAAGGCGGATTTTATTGTTCTGTTTGACGGTGCGATAAGCCTCACGAAAAGCAGCATCAGCAGAGTAGGGTTCGAGTCTTTTTAGTTCAGTAATATCACTGAGCCATTCATGGCCTAATGTCTGATCAATCAGTGAAGAGAGTGCTGGATTACACTGTCTTAACCAGCGACGAGGTGTAACGCCATTGGTAACGTTATGGAATTTTTGAGGCCACAATTGGTGATATTCAGGGAAGAGATCCGTCACAATTAAAGATGAATGTAATGTGGCAACACCGTTAATCGCAAAGCAGGCTACAACACAAAGATTAGCCATTCTTACCTGATTATCATGGATGACTGCCAGTTTTTCCCATATTTGTTGGTTACCCGGCCAGTTTTGTTCCACCGTTTGACGAAAACGATTGTTTATTTCTTGAATAATACGATGGTGGCGCGGCAGTAATTCGATGATGAGATGTTCATCCCAACGTTCCAAACCTTCCGGTAATAGGGTGTGGTTAGTATAAGCGAAGGTTTGCCCGGTAATGCTCCATGCTGTATCCCAATCTAGTTGGTGATCATCAATCAGCAGACGCATCATTTCAGGAATGGCGATTGTGGGGTGGGTATCATTGAGCTGTATCACTTCGTATTGCGGTAGCGCCTGTATTTTCCGACCAGCCAGCTGGTGACGACGCAGAATATCAGCTACAGCGCAGGCACACTGAAAATATTGCTGCATCAGGCGGAGGCGTTTTCCAGCCTGATGGTTATCATTCGGATAAAGAACTTTGGTCAGGCTGGTGGCTTCTATGCCCTGCTGTTCCGCATGAAGGAACTGCCCATCATTGAACAGTGATAAATCAAAGGGATTATCATATGTTGCTTGCCACAGGCGCAGCGGCTGTATAACACCATTATTATAACCAACGACAGGCAGATCCCACGCTTCCCCGGTCAGGGTAAAAGCCGGTCGCCAGATTTCACCACCATCGGTTGTTGTGACCACTTCACCACCGAAACTCACATTAACGTTTAGTTGTATATTGCGGTAAAACCATGGATAGGTATTGCGCTCCCAGTCATCCGGAGTTTCAATTTGTAACCCTTGTTCGAAGGATTGCCGGAACAGCCCATACTGATAATTAAGGCCGTAGCCGATTGCCGGTTGATTAATTGTCGCCATTGAATCAAGAAAACAAGCGGCCAGACGGCCTAAACCACCATTACCCAAGGCAGGATCAATTTCTTCTTCCAGCACATCACTTAATACCACACCATATTCGGCTAAATACGCCTGAACATCATCATACCAGCCAAGATTCAGCAGGTTGTTACCCGTTAAACGACCGATCAGGAACTCCATTGATATGTAGTTTACATGCCGTTGTTTGCCTTTTGAGCCATCAGGAAGGGGAAGATTATCAATTTGATGGTGATTATTTTGGCGATAAGCAGGCAGTAATTCCAAAAGAGTGGCACTGATAGTTTGCCACCACTGATGTGTTGTTATTCCCTGTGCTAAATCAAGGCCAAAGCGTTGTAACTGTCGGGTCAGCGCAGCCTGGAATTCGGCTTTATCAAGTTGGGGCTTTTTCATGGCGTCTTCATCCTGTCACTGAATAAGGAAAATATGCAGATTATTGAGTCTGATATGCTGAAGGTTCAGTGAACAAGAAACATCATCCTGTCAGGATATTCGCGGGGATGAGTATCAGGGCGTAGCTATTTTTTCGTGCGCTTTCGCAATTTATTCAGGAAAAAGAAACGTTTCAGTTAAAGAATGTGACAGGGTGCAACTTAACACAATCTAATCAATTAACCTAATTGCAAATGGCGCACGTTTCTCTAAATTTGGGTGTTTATTTATGAATGTTACTGATTTGTATTTCTCAATAACATGACAACAAGGTTACAGGGATCAGTTCTACTCATTGCTTGTGAGGGGAGGAAATCAATGCTTATCCCATCGAAACTCAGTCGACCCCTTCGCCTCAATCATATGGTCATGCGTGAGCGCCTGCTGGCGCAGCTCAATGAAGCACAGAATTATCGTTTGGTATTAGTAACCAGTCCGGCAGGATATGGTAAAACTACGCTGATGTCACAGTGGTCGGCAGGGCAGGGTAATCTGGGGTGGTATTCTCTGGATGATAGTGATAATCAGCCGGAGCGTTTTGCCAGTTATCTGATTGCTGCGATTCAACAGGCCACACAGGGGCATTGTGTCAAAAGTGAGGTTTTGGCGCAGAAACACCAGTATGCCAATTTATCGGCGCTGTTCGCACAGTTGTTTATTGAATTGAATGAATGGAAACAGTCATTGTTTCTGGTGATCGATGATTATCACCTGATAATAAATAATCTCATCCATGAAGCCATACGTTTTTTTCTCCGTCATCAGCCGGAAAATCTCACGCTGATTATTCTCTCCCGTCAATTACCGTCTCTGGGAGTTGCTAACTTGCGGGTACGTGAGCAATTACTGGAGTTTGACAGCCAGCAGTTAGCATTTAACTATCAGGAGGCTCAGCAATTTTTTGATAAACGTCTGCCCAGCCCATTGGATGCGGATAATTGCAGGCAGTTATGTCATGACGTGGCCGGTTGGGCAACAGCGTTGCAGTTGATTGCTCTGTCTGCCCGTCAGGCTGGTAATACAGCAGAAATATCGGCCAAACGCCTCTCAGGTATTAATGCTGGCCATTTATCCGATTATTTGGTGGATGAAGTTTTAAACCGTGTTGATCAGGGAACGCGAGAATTTTTATTGCGTAGTTCTATCCTGCGTTCAATGAATGATGGGTTAATTGTTTGTCTGACGGGCATGGAGAATGGTCAGCAACGCCTTGAAGATATTGAGCGTCAGGGGTTATTTATCCAGCGCATGGATGATTTCGGAGAATGGTTTTGTTTTCATCCCTTGTTCGCAACATTTCTTCGGCAGCGTTGTCATTGGGAAATGGCATCTGATTTGCCTAAGCTGCATAGTATGGCGGCAGAAGGCTGGTTGATGCAGGGGTATCCGGGAGAAGCCATTCATCATGCTTTGGCAGCAGGGGATACGAAGTTATTGTGCGATATTTTGCTGCAATATGCATGGGAACTGTTCAACCAGAGTCAACTGTCGCTACTGGAAGAGTGCATGAATGCGTTGCCTTATGAACAGCTCTTGGAAAACCCGCGTCTGGTGCTGTTACAGGCATGGCTGGCGCAGAGTCAGCATCGTCATTATGAGGTTAATGCGTTACTGAATCAGGCAGAGCAATCGTTGAAGCAAAAACAAATAACGATTGAGGCTGAACTACTGGGAGAGTTTGACGCGTTGCGTGCTCAGGTTGCGATTAATGATGGCCGACCGGATGACGCTGATTTACTGGCTGAAAAAGCACTGGCTGCTCTGCTGCCTGATAATGAATATGGCCGTATTGTCGCAATGTCAGTGAAAGGGGAAGTGTTGCACTGTAAGGGGGCGCTGTCTCAGGCATTAGCATTGATGAAGCAGACGGAGCAGTTGGCCCGCCGCTGTCATGTCTACCACTATGCTTTATGGGCATTATTACAGCAAAGTGAAATTTTACTGGCGCAGGGGTATTTACAGGGCGCTTATGAAACCCAAAAACACGCTTTTGATCTGGTTCGTGAACAACATATGGAACAGCTACCGATGCATGAGTTTCTGTTGCGTATTCGCTCCCAGCTTCTGTGGTGTTGGGCACGTATTGATGAATCAGAGGAAGCGGCCCGGCATGGTCTGGAGGTATTGTCTAACTTTCAGCCTCAGCAACAATTGCAATGTCTGTCTCAACTGGTGAAATGTTCGTTAATCCGGGGAGATATCGATAATGCCCGCCGCCATTTAACCCGTTGTGAAAATTTGTTGAGTAATGGGCATTATCATCGGGACTGGAGAACGAATACGGATAAATTGCGGATCATTATCTGGCAGCATCTGGAGGATCATATTTCAGTGGCTCAATGGCTGGCTCAGGCAGAAAAACCCGAAAGTTTCAGTAATCACTTCAATCAGAATCAGTGGCGTAATATTGCCCGTGCTCAGATATTGCTTGGTCAGTATGAAGAGGCGGAAAGCATTTTAAACATGCTGAATCAGTATGCGGTAAAACTGGAGTTGGTCAGTGATTTAAACCGCAATTTGTTGCTGTGCAACCTGCTCCACTGGCAGCTTGGTCGCAAGGCTGAAGCGCAACAGGTGCTGATAGAAGCGCTGAAATTGGCTAATCGCACGGGCTTTATCAGTCATTTTGTGCTTGAGGGTGAGTTGATGGCTCTGCAATTACGCCAGCTTATCCAGCTCAATATCCTGCCTGATTTTGAACAACATCGTGCACAGCGTATTCTGCGTGAAATTAATCGTCAGCATCGGCATAAATTTGCGCATTTTGATGAAACATTTGTTGAACAGCTTCTTACTCATCCTGATGTACCTGAACTTATCCGCAATAGCCCATTAACCCAACGTGAATGGCAGGTATTAGGATTAATTTATTCTGGTTACAGCAATGAACAAATTGCGACTGAACTGGAAGTGGCCGCGACGACGATTAAGACACATATCCGCAATCTGTATCAAAAAATGGGTATTACTCATCGTCAGGAAGCGATTCAACAGGCGCAGAATTTAATGAAAATGATGGGATTAGGTGTTCAGTAAAATGTTCTCAAGGTGATATCTCTGATGATTTCATAAATAAAAAGGGGCTACTGATGAATTTATCGCACTGTCATTGGCTTAATGAGCCTGCTTCATGGCAACGTCAGGATAATGCACTGAGCGTGGTAACTGATAATAAAACCGACTTTTGGCGTGATACATGGTATGGCTTTCAGCGCCACAGTGGCTATGTTTTTGGCTGCTATGTTGACGATTTACTTATTACCGAAGGGTTCACGTTTCAGCTCTGTATTGAAGGGCGTTTTGAGCAGTTATACGATCAGGCTGGCGTTATGTTGCTGGTGGATGAACAGCATTGGCTGAAAGCCGGTATTGAATATGCCGATGGCAAGGCAACAATCGGCAGTGTATTAACCTCTCCTTATTCTGACTGGGCGATGGGGATTTTTCCGGGTAACGCTGAGAAATTCTGGTTGCGGCTGACCTATCAGGAAGGTGCTATCCGGCTGCAATATTCCACAGATGGTAAGCAGTGGCCTTTGTTGCGGTTATCCCCTTTTACTATTAACCAACATAATGGGCAACGAGTGTTTGTTGGTGCAATGTGTTGTTCACCAGAAAGAGAAGGATTGCAGGTGAAGTTCTCTGAATTCAAGCTAATGCCAGCCTTGAACAAGCCTTTGCATGATTTGAGTTAGTGGAATGGCTACAAACCGGTCAGATAAAATGCTTTTATGATGGATTAATGCCCGAATATAAAAAGTAAAATAAAGGTATTACGGAAAAGGAGATGCAAATGGAAGATTTGTTGGAGTTTTTCGCGGCACTACTGGAGTGCATTTATCACATCATAAAATGCATACTTACATTTTTAAAATGGATAATGGAAAATATCTTTAATTTTTTTATGGTTATCGGGGTTTTATTCTGTATTGTCATTGCGGGAAGTATCGTTAAATTTATTTTTTATAGTAGCTTCTTGGTATTGGTTTTATCAGTTTGTAAATACCGAAAAAAAATAAAAAGATATCTGAATGAAAAAGGTTTCTTTAAATAAGTATAGAGGCGATTATCCCTCACCCAATGTGCTATGCAATGTGGATGAGGGACATGAGCTTATTTCTTATCCCTGCCTTCCCAAATAATTATCCCAATCTTTCCAGACTGGCTGTAAGCCCGATCTGACCAGTGCTTCGGCAACCTGTTGCACAGAGCGGTGGTCATTCGGAGAGAACTGCTCCAGTTCGTGATGATCACTTTCGACATAACCACCCGGCTGAGTCTTAGAACCAGCACTGACACTGTTTATCGCCAGAGGTACAACATGATCGCGGAAATAAGGTGACTCACGGGTAGAAAGTGAAAGTTCAACATCCGGTGCCAGCAGGCGGAATGCACAGATCAGTTGTACCAGTTCTGCATCATTCATCAGGGATGCGGGCTTAATCCCGCCAGCACAGGGACGCAGGCGTGGAAAGGAGATGGAATAACGGCTTTTCCAGAACTGTTTTTGCAGGAAAAACAGATGTTCTGCCACCATATAGCAATCAGTTCGCCAGTGAGGTGATAATCCGATTAATGCGCCCAGACCAATTTTATCAATGCCCGCCCGCCCTAGCCGCTCAGGGGTTTCCAGCCGCCAGTGAAAATCCTGTTTTTTTCCCTTGAGATGGTGCAACTGATAACTCGGTTCGTGGTAGGTTTCCTGATAGACCAGTACAGCATCTAATCCCAGTGTTTTCAGTTCGGCATATTCCTCTTGCGCCAATGGCTGAACTTCCATTGTGACTGAACTGAAATAGCGGTGTATTAAGGGAAGGTAATGGCGAAAATAATCCATGCCGACCTTTTTCTGATGCTCCCCTGTTACCAGCAGAATATGCTCAAATCCCAGCTTTTTCAGCGCCTGACATTCAGCCTCAATTTCCTGTTCATTGAGCGTCTTACGTTTGATGTGGTTACTCATGGAAAAACCACAATAGGTACAGTCATTGGCGCACAGATTGGAAAGGTAAAGTGGGATATAAAATCCCACGGTATTACCGAATCGCTGACGGGTTAATTGTTGTGCCTGCTGAGCTAATGGTTCAAGGTAGAGAAGGGCTGCGGGTGAGAGCAGTGCCATAAAATCATTCAGTGTCAGGCGCTCACTATTTAGAGCGTGCTCAACATCATGGCGGGTTTTACTATTGATGCTCAGCGTGATGTCATCCCAGTCCAACTGTTGCCAGCGATGGCGGAAAGTCTGCTCTGCCACGGTATTGCTGCTCATAAAGCCCCCAGAAAATCGGTCAGTGGACTGGAGGCTTCTGCATGGAATTTCTGGCTTGCCACTCCTGCCTGATGAGCGAGTTCGCCTGCTTCAATGGCGGTTTTGAATGCCTGCGCCATTTTAACCGGATTACGGGCAACGGCGATTGCAGTATTGACCAAGACAGCATCGGCTCCCATTTCAATGGCTGCCAGTGCATGGCTTGGAGCACCAATACCGGCATCGACAACCACAGGAACATTGGACTGCTCAATGATAATTTGCAGAAAATCCCGAGTGAGTAAGCCCTTATTTGAACCAATAGGCGCTCCCAATGGCATGACAGCGGCACAACCCACTTCTTCCAGACGGCGGCACAGAACCGGATCTGCGCCACAGTAAGGCAGAACTACAAAACCTTCCCTGACTAATTGTTCCGCTCCTTTCAGGGTTTCTATCGGATCAGGTAATAGATATTTCACGTCAGGGTGGATTTCCAGTTTGACCCAGTTAGTGCCCAGCGCCTCCCGCGCAAGGCGGGCAGCAAAAACCGCTTCTTCTGCGGTTTTTGCTCCGGAAGTATTGGGCAGGAGTTTAACCCCCAGCTCCTGCAAGGGAATGAGAATGCCATCATCTTTGCCTTGCAGGTCAATCCGTTTCATCGCCATTGTGACTAACTGGCTACCGGAGGTGCGAATGGCTTCAATCATCAGTCCGGCATTGGCAAATTTTCCTGTGCCTGTAAACAGACGGGAATGAAAGGTGGTATCAGCAATTTTTAACATGGTTAACCTCCGGCATTAGCCCCCCGCAATGGCCTGAAACAGCAGGATATTATCCCCGTCATTGAGCTGGTGGGTGCGCCATTCTGAGCGGGGGATGATGGTCTGGTTAATAGCCAGTGCAGTACCTGACTGGGTACGTTGCATATGTTCCAGTAATTGCTGAACTGTCATGGGATTATCTGTCGGCGTATCCAATGTGATCGTTTGATCGTTGACAATAATGTTCATGCGATTTCTGTTCCTGAAACGGTTTTATCTGTGCCTGCAGTTTTATCAATGATTGGGCGTGTTCCGCATACCGGACATTGTGGTGAGGGGGTTAGTTGTAACGTACTCCAGTTCTGTTTTCTGCCATCAAACAGTCGCAGTTTTCCATTCAGATAAGAAGGGAGACCCGCCAGCATTTTAATGGCTTCCAGCGCCTGTAACGTTCCAATCACACCGACCACCGGCCCTAAAACACCCGCAGTGCGGCAGTTACGCTGAGGCTCTTCCTGATCGGGATAGAGGCAGGCATAGCAGCCATGCTGATAAGGTGGTTCGAATACCATCAACTGACCACTGAAACCGACGGCGCTGCCACTGATAAGAGGTTTACCAGTTTCGATACAGGCGGCGTTAATAGCATGTCGGGTTGCCATGTTATCGCTACAATCCAGTATCAGATCGACCTGCCGGACGAGGTTTGTCAGTGATTTTTTATCCAGTCGTTCATTAATAACGGTTGTATTAACCAATGGGTTCAGATCAGCCAGTTTTTGTGCCGCCAGAGTGGCCTTACCTGCGGGAATATCAGCCGTGCGATAGAGGATCTGACGTTGCAGATTTGAAATATGTAATTTGTCATCATCGGCAAGATAAAGGTGCCCTACTCCTGCTGCCGCGAGGTAGAGTGAGGCAGGAGAGCCTAATCCCCCCATCCCGACGATTAACACTTTGCCGTTTTTTAATTTTTCCTGCCCGTCCGGGCCGATATCTTCCAGTAATAATTGACGGCTGTATCGCATAAATTCCTGATCGTTCAACATAAGCGCCTCCGATCATTTTCTTCAACGTTTTTGTCAGATGTCCCTTCAACTAAATGAAGCAACCTGGCTGTCGCCTGTCGCCAGTCTTTTGCTTTGGTGATAGCACTGACCAGCGCTACACCACCGACACCGGTCGCGACCACATCAGGGACTCGTTCCAGTGAAATACCACCAATAGCCACTGTCGGGAATTCAGGGGTGAGTGCTACCTGATGTTTCAGGGCGATTAAACCCTGTGGTGATGAGGGCATCTCTTTGGTTGTGGTCGGGAAGATATGCCCCAGTGCAATGTAGGATGGGCGCAAGGCTTTTGCCCGCGCCAGTTCCTGCTCGTCATGAGTGGAGATCCCCAGCCGAAGCCCGGCTTGTCGGATGGCACTGAGATCAGCAATATCTAAATCCTCCTGCCCCAGATGAACGCCATAAGCATGGTGTTTGATTGCCAGACGCCAGTAGTCGTTGATAAACAGGCGCGCGTTGTATTGCTTCCCTAACGCAATCGCCTGCCGAATGTCATGCTCTACCTGATCTTCGGGCAGATCTTTAATACGCAGTTGCAGCGTTCTGATACCGGCTTCCAGTAACCGCTCAATCCATATCAGTGAGTCCACCACGGGATATAACCCCAACCGGTGTTCGGTTGGAGCAAAGGAGGCTGTTTCAGGGCAAACGGTTTCAGATAAAATCGCTTCAGACTGATTTAACATCGTTGATATCCTCAGCCCGGTGATACAGTTCGCTGCCATGTATCCGAAATTCTTCGGACATCTGTTCCATACCCGATTGTTGTTCCAGTTTTGCGGCATAGTCCCGCACATCCTGTGTAATTTTCATTGAGCAGAATTTCGGCCCGCACATGGAGCAGAAATGGGCAACTTTACCGGATTCCTGAGGTAATGTTTCATCGTGATAAGCGCGGGCGGTGTCAGGATCAAGGGCCAGATTAAACTGGTCTTCCCAGCGGAATTCAAAACGCGCTTTTGACATGGCGTTATCGCGGATTTGAGCACCGGGATGGCCTTTCGCTAAATCTGCCGCATGAGCTGCGATTTTGTACGTGATTAGCCCTTGTTTCACATCTTCTTTGTTTGGCAGGCCAAGGTGCTCTTTAGGCGTGACATAACAGAGCATGGCACAGCCGAACCAGCCAATCATAGCTGCACCAATACCGGAGGTGAAATGGTCATAACCCGGCGCGATATCGGTTGTCAGTGGCCCTAATGTGTAGAAAGGCGCTTCGTGGCAGTGTTCCAGTTCTTCCGTCATATTGCGGCGGATTAATTGCATCGGAATATGTCCCGGCCCTTCGATCATCACCTGAACATCATATTCCCAGGCGATTTTGGTCAGTTCACCCAGTGTATGTAGTTCGGAAAACTGTGCTTCATCATTGGCATCCTGAATGGAACCGGGACGTAAGCCGTCTCCCAGAGAAAGGGAAACATCGTAGGCGGCACAGATTTCACAAATTTCACGGAAATGGGTATAGAGGAAGTTTTCCTGATGATGAGAGAGACACCATTTCGCCATAATGGAGCCACCACGGGAAACAATGCCTGTCAGTCGTTTGGCGGTCATCGGAACATAGCGCAGCAGAACGCCGGCATGAATAGTAAAGTAATCGACTCCCTGTTCCGCCTGTTCCAGTAACGTATCGCGGAACATTTCCCACGTCAGGTTTTCCGCAATGCCATTGACTTTTTCCAGCGCCTGATAGATGGGGACTGTACCAATTGGCACCGGGCTATTACGCAGTATCCATTCACGGGTTTCGTGGATATAGCGCCCGGTGGAAAGATCCATTACGGTATCCGCGCCCCAGCGGGTAGACCAGATCAGCTTCTCAACTTCTTCTTCAATGGAAGAGGTGACGGAAGAATTACCGATATTGGCATTCACTTTCACCAGAAAATTGCGCCCGATAATCATCGGTTCAGATTCTGGGTGGTTAATGTTGGCAGGAATAATCGCACGGCCCGCAGCGACTTCCTGTCGCACAAATTCCGGCGTAATGTTTTCCGGTAAGTTGGCACCGAAACTTTGCCCCGGATGCTGCTGGAGAAGCACTTCACCGCGGATACGTTCACGCCCCATATTTTCCCGCAGGGCGATAAATTCCATCTCCGGCGTGATAATGCCTTTACGAGCGTAGTGTAATTGGGTAACGCGTTCGCCAATTTTCGCTTTCAAAGGGTGGGGACGATGGTGAAAACGCAGATGATCCAGTCCGGCATCCGCTAGGCGCTGTTGGGTAAAATCAGAGCTGAGGGTTGTGACAGGCTCTGTGTCATTGCGCTCTTCAATCCACGGCTGGCGGATTTTCTGTAAACCTGCGTGTACGTCCAGTACGGCTTCAGGGTCGCCATAAGGGCCGGAAGTATCATAAACAGGTACGGGTTCATTTTCCTCAAATTGGGGCGCTTCTTTTGTCCCGCCAACCAGTGTAGGAGATACCTGAATTTCACGCATAGGAACCTGAATATCCTCGCGTGAACCTTCCAGATAGATACGACGTGAATTGGGGAAGGTAACACCCTGAATTGAATTGATAAATTCCTGTGCGGCATCCCGTTGGGCTTTACGTGGACGTGCCGGATGAGTTTTAGGGGAGATATCAGTTGTAGGGATAATATCTGCGCTGGAGGTGACGGTATCATTAGTAATAGCATTAGACATAGCAAATTCCTGACTGTGTGATCGCCTGTAATCAGGCTTAAGTTGAGAAAATTGCTTGTCTGGAGCTCGCAGGGAGTAATGATGATTGCTGAACAGTGTTATCTGGCAGAAGATCTGTACAGAAGCAATAAAGCATATCAGCAGAGGGATTACTCTTGTTCCCTTCGCGGGTATTAGCCCGATCAGGTTCTGCGGATCCCGAATAAACGGTCTCAGCCTGTGTCCACCGTGATATACGCTGAACGCTAGGCACTCCGACAAGAAAACACCCCAGAGTATAAAGGGGATTATGGAAACTGCAACCGGAAAACCGAGCCTTTTGTATTGGCCCGATGTCAGGTATTAATATTAATTCCGTGGCGCTAACGCCCAGCTCAATTGCTTCCAACCATGTTTTTCTGCTGCTGACTGCAATTTTACATCCGGATTCACGGTAAATACTTCACTGGCAAAGAAACACATCGGCAAGTCGTTCGATGAGTCTGTGTAAAAAGAGATATGTTGTGGCGATAAATTCTGTTCTGTCAGCCATTGCTGTAAGCGGGTAACTTTCCCTTCCCGGAAAGTTGGGACACCTTCAATATCGCCGGTATAACAGCCATCTTTCATGACCATATCAATCCCCATGGCGGTTTTTACGCCAAATACAGCCGCGATTTTTTTCACCACGAAAGAAACAGTAGCAGAAATGATAATGACGGGAATATTTTGTTGGCGGTAAATATCTAATTGTGTTTTCGCTGCGGGGTAGAAGAGAGGTTTGATTGTCGTTTCTACAAAATCTGTCAGCCAGATATCAACTTGTTCATGGGGTATTTGGCAGAGGGCTTGTAAACTGACTGACAGATATTCCTGCATATTCAGTTTCCCTGCACTGTAATCCGATATCATTTTCTGGTCTGCTTCTATAAAGCGGGGGTCAGTAATGATCTGCTTTTCCCATAAATAATTCGTCCAGAGTAGACTGGAATCCCCACGGATCAGGGTGTCGTCCAGATCAAATATGGCAACCTGCTGTGACATAGTTGTTATTCCTCAAATCTGAAATCGACAGGATAAGGTCGATTGAAAGAGAATCAAATATTTTATTGCTACGGCTTAATGAACACCCGAAAATATGCACATTCAGAAGCATTGTTAATATAACAGATTGCAGACAGAATACGATGAAGAGGAGTATGCTGTAATGATGTTAATCTTGGTTAACATTTAATTAACACTGACTTGGTTAATATATTCTTAATTAACGCAGCATATGACACAACACATGATGGAACCAATGATGCAAAAAAAACTGACAGGTATAGAACGAGGCTGGTGGATTGTCAGTCTTGAAAACAGAGTTTGGCTTCCGCAGGGAGACTTACCACTGGGTACTGCTGAGAGCTGGTCATTGCAGGGCCTTGTCGCCTACGTGATTGGCGAGTGGTTGGGAGAAGTAGTGTGGCTCATCCGTCATAAGATGGCATCAGAGATGTATTCTCCCCGCCGGATTGCAGAACAGGATCCTCAATTATTTCAGTTGGTAGGGCGCGGAGTCCAGTTGGCGGAGTTTTACCGCTCACATCGTTACTGTGGGTATTGCGGTCATGAAATGCAGCAGACTGAGCACGAGTGGGCCTGCCTGTGCCACCATTGCGATGAACGCTATTATCCGCAAATTGCTCCCTGCATTATTGTGGGTATCCGCCGTGAAGATCACATTCTACTGGCACAACATCAGCGTCATCGCAATGGTATTCATACCGTGCTGGCTGGGTTTGTGGAAGTGGGTGAAACACTGGAGGAGACGGTACATCGTGAGGTGATGGAAGAGAGTGGAATAAAAATCCGTAACCTGCGTTATGTGACTTCTCAACCGTGGCCTTTTCCTCATTCATTGATGATGGGGTTTCTGGCTGATTATGAGAGTGGTGATATTGAACATGACCCCGTTGAGCTGATCAGTGCGGATTGGTATCGATATGATGATCTTCCCCTGATCCCCGGGCCTGATACGATTGCCCGCCGTCTGATTGAGGAAACGGTCGCACTATGTCGTCAGAGCTGTCGCCAGTATTGATAGTGAATACTTACAAATCATGAGAGTTACCCGATTTTTTCTATCAGGTAACTCTCAGCCTTTAACTATATTTGATTATTTTTGTTCCGTAAGACCCCGGTTTTTCAGCATAGATTCAGTACTTGGTGGCTTACCTCGCCAGTCGATATACAGTTTTTCCAGATCTGTACTATTACCGCGTGACAGTATCTTATCGCGGAAAATCTGACCGTTTTCTTTTGTCAGACCGCCATGCTCGGTAAACCATGCAAACGCATCGTCGGCCAGCATTTCTGTCCACAGATAGGCATAATAACCGGCAGCATAACCACCGCCCCAAATGTGTTTGAAGTAACTGGAACGGTAGCGCGGTGGCACGTAGTTGAGGTGGATATTGTCTTCTTGCAAAGACGCGGCTTCAAATTTATTCACATCCTGCTGCGGCTTATCTGCGGCCAGCATATGCCAGTGCATATCCAGCAGTGCGGCTGATAGTAACTCGGTCATTTGATAACCTTTGTTAAACTTATCCGCCTGATTGATTTTATCCATCAGTGCCTGCGGCATGACTTCGCCAGTTTGGTAATGTCTGGCGTAATTCGCAAATACCTTGGGATCACGGGCCCAGTATTCATTAATTTGTGACGGGAATTCCACAAAGTCACGAGCAGTACTGGTTCCTGACAGAGTCGGGTATTCCTGATCAGCAAACATGCCGTGTAATGCATGTCCAAATTCATGAAATATTGTGATCACGTCATCATACGATAACAGTGCTGGCTGGCCCGGAGCCGGTTTAGTAAAGTTGGCAACGTTGTAAATTACCGGTTTGGTTCCGAAGAGTCTGGACTGATCGACAAAATTACTCATCCAGGCGCCACCGGCTTTATTGTCACGCTTAAAGTAATCGGAATAGAACAACGCCAGTTGTTGCCCGTCCTTATCGAAAACTTCATACACGTGGACATCGGGATGATAAACCGGAATGTCTTTACGCTCTTTAAAGGTAATGCCATATAGCAGGTTGGCGGCGTAGAACACGCCGTTATTCAGGACGTTATTCAGTTCGAAATAGGGCTTAATCTGGGACTCATCCAAATCATACCTTGCCTTGCGTACCTGTTCGGCATAGAACGGCCAATCCCATGCTTCCACTTTGAAGCCGCCTTTTTGCTGGTCAATCACGGCCTGAATATCTTTTGCTTCACGTTCAGCGCGTGCAGTTGCAGCAGGGACAATATCACGTAAAAACTTCAATGCGACTTCCGGTGTTTTTGCCATCTGGCTTTGCAGCTTCCATGATGCGTAATCTTTGAAACCTAGTATCTTAGCCTGCTCAGCACGGATTTTCGCTAATCGGGACAGCGTTTGGCGTGTGTCGTTATCATCCCCTTTTTCCGCTCGGTTCCACGATGCTTCGAATAACGCCTTACGTGTATCGCGATCTTTCAGATCTTGCAGAATCGGTTGTTGGGTTGTGTTCTGTAATACGAACAACCATTGATTATCCAGCTTACGCTCACTGGCAGCCTGTGCAGCCGCAGCCATTTCGCCATCGGATAGCCCGGCCAGCAGAGTTTTATCCTTAATCGTCAGAGCGCCATCTTTGGTTGCTGCTAACAATTTATTGGTAAATTGAGTACGAAGGGTTGCCGATTCCTGATTTAATGCTTTCATTTTTATTTTGTCAGCATCAGATAAATTGGCACCCGCTAATTCGAATTGCTTATAAATGACTTCTACCAGACGGAGCGATTCTGCGTCCAGATTCAGTTTTTCGCGCTGTTGGTAAATGGTTTTGATGCGATTGAACAGTTTACTGTTCAGCATAATCTCATCATTCATTGCCGCCAGCTTTGGTGACATTTCCTCACTGAGTTTTTGTAACCCGTCAGTCGTATTGGCTGAGGTCATCGCCCAAAATACGTTTGTTACCCGCTCCAGCGTTGTGCCGGATTTCTCCAGTGCGATAAAGGTATTTTCAAAGTCAGGCGGGGCGGGATTATTGGCGATCTTCTCCACTTCTTCCAGCTTCTGTTTAATACCGGCCGTGATTGCAGGTGAGTAGTCTGTTTCTTTTATTTTATCAAACGGAGGAGCCTGGAAGGGGAGTACGCTGGTATAGAAGAAAGGATTATTCTTATCTTGTTGTTGGTCAACTTCATTGATCACACTTACCTCCTTTATCTGACCACCAGATACGCTAGTGTGGCCAGAGCCCCGTTTATTTTCTTCGGCTTGTGCCTGAGTGCCTAATGCTAAGCCAATAGCCAGTACTAAAATGGATAAACGCATCAGTCGAAACTCCTCCATGTAAATTTTATAGGTTATTTATCAATAAAAATGACTTTATAAGAGCTTTGAGACAGTCGAGTGACGATGGCCGCTTAACTAAAGCCCATTAACGACTGTCAATTAACTAACGTAAACCAATTCATCCAACGATTAACTGAAAAGCGCGAACGGTGAAGGATTATGGCAATGTGAGATACCAGATTGCCTGTGCGCTACATATCTGTAACACAAGGTTAACATAATGAGAGCAATAGACCGGAGTGCCTAGCTCTTGTTCCTGGTTTTGTGAACCCATACATAAATTTTTTTCATCTTAGGTTGTTGATTGATGACCGAACGTTTATTTATTGGCAGTCACGACGGAAGTTAGGCTTTTGACGTGTTATCATGCGGGCGCTTTTTGTCGATAATCAAGGGAGCCTGTCATGAATGAGTTGAAAAACGACCGTTATCTGCGTGCCTTATTGCGTCAGCCAGTTGATATCACTCCGGTATGGATGATGCGGCAGGCAGGACGATATTTACCTGAATATAAAGCAACACGGCAGGAGGCGGGAGATTTCATCTCGTTATGCAAAAATACTGAACTGGCCTGTGAAGTGACTCTTCAGCCTTTGCGACGTTTTCCTCTGGATGCGGCCATTCTGTTTTCCGATATTTTGACCATTCCTGATGCAATGGGATTAGGGTTGTATTTCGAAGCTGGTGAAGGCCCGCGTTTTCAGTCGCCAATCCTTAACCATGCTGATGTAGAAATGTTACCTATTCCTGATCCGGAGATGGAGCTGGGTTATGTCATGGATGCTGTCCGTGCGATACGCAAGGCACTGGCAGGGCAGGTTCCTCTGATTGGTTTTTCCGGCAGCCCGTGGACACTGGCAACCTATATGGTCGAAGGCGGAAGCAGTAAGGCGTTTACTAAGATCAAAGCCATGATGTATGCTGAGCCGGCGATACTTCATCTGTTGCTGGATAAATTGGCTGATAGCGTTATTCTATATCTGAATGCTCAGATTAAAGCAGGCGCACAATCTGTCATGATTTTCGATACGTGGGGCGGAGTTTTGTCCCAGCGCGATTATCAGGAGTTTTCCCTGCGATATATGCATAAGATTGTCGATGGGCTGATCCGCGAGCATGAGGGCCGTAGAGTACCTGTCACCCTATTTACAAAAGGGGGAGGGCAATGGCTTGAGGCGATGGCTGCAACTGGCTGTGATGCTCTTGGGCTGGACTGGACAACGAATATTGCTGATGCACGCCGTCGTGTCGGAGATAAAGTCGCCCTACAGGGGAATATGGACCCATCTATGCTGTATGCTCAGCCAGCGCGGATTGAACAGGAAGTTTCGACTATCCTGCAAGACTTTGGTACAGGTAATGGGCATGTTTTCAATCTGGGGCATGGTATTCATCAGGACGTTCCGCCAGAGCATGCAGGGGCTTTTGTCGAAGCAGTGCACCGGTTATCAGCGAAATACCATCAATAAAATCTATGTACAACACTAAAGCACTACGTCAAGAACAGATAGAGAAAGCACAATTGGTGATTCGCCATGATGTGCTGCCAGCTTCTTTTATCCCGGAATTCATTGCAGGTGCTGACGTTGGGTTTGAAGAAAACGGCACGATAACCCGTGCCGCCATCGCTGTTTTACATTATCCCTCTCTTAAGCTGGCAGAATACCAGATCGCGAGAATGGCGACTGTACTTCCCTATATTCCCGGTTTACTCTCATTTCGTGAATATCCGGCATTGATCGCAGCATGGGGTAAGTTAAACTTACGTCCTGATTTGGTGATGGTTGATGGTCAGGGGATAGCTCACCCAAGACGTTTCGGCATTGCCAGCCATTTTGGGTTGTTGGTGGATGTTCCGACAATCGGGGTAGCTAAAAGTCGCCTTTGTGGTGAACATGCTCCTGTCGGAGAAGTGGTAGGAAGCCGTCAGCCACTGATCGATCATGGTGAACAGATAGGTTTGGTCTGGCGGAGTAAAAAAAGGTGTAATCCACTCTATATTTCCATTGGTCATAAGGTCAATATTGACAGCGCCATTGGTTGGGTTGAACACTGTATGAAAGGATATAGGTTACCTGAACCGACCCGTTGGGCTGATGGAATAGCCTCAAATAGAGCGTTTTTTAGGCAAACAATGCAGAAAAGTCTTTAATTGAGGCGGAAATATGTGGATATTCTTGATTTTCAGGTAAACTTCGGCGCAAATTAGGCATCATGAGTAACGACTAATGTTAAGAAACCCGATTCACCTGAGGTTGGAGAAGCTTGAAAGTTGGCAACATCTAACTTTTATGGCTAGTCTATGTGAGCGGATGTATCCGAATTATCACACGTTTTGCCATCAGACTGAGTTTGTTGATCCTGCACAATATCGCCGAATTCTTGATCTGGTGTGGGAAACATTAGTTGTCAAAGATGCAAAAGTAAATTTTGATAACCAGCTGGAAAAATTGGAAGCCATTATCCCATCAGCAGATAGCTATGATATTTATGGTGTGTATCCAGCAATTGATGCGTGTATTGCATTAGGTGAAGTCATTCATTCGCGTTTGAGTGGTTCAACGTTAGAGCATGCAATAGCCGTCAGTGAAATATCCATCCGTACTGTCGCCATGCTGGAAATGACGCAGGCTGGTCAGGAAATGACAGAGGATGAATTAAAGGCATTGCCTGCCATTGAAGAGGAATGGGATATTCAATGGGAGATTTACCGTTTATTGGCGAACTGCGAAGAACGGGACATAGAATTAATTAAAGGATTAAAGGCTGACCTCCGTGAGTGCGGAGTCAGCAATATCGGCATAAATTTAGAGCAATAAGTTATAAAACGTGACTTAGTGCTTGATTTGCCGGATTTAAAGACTTCACATTTGCCCTCACTCTGTTCTAAATTGAGGGCGAAAAGAAGTGGCTATCGGTGCGTGTATGCAGGGGTGCTGTCAAATCGGCATATCCGTCGCACTCGATGCTTTGCAAACGATAAACACACTGTAAGGATAATCTATGAATAAGACTGAATTAGTTGATGCAATCGCAGCAGGTGCTGATCTGACCAAAACTCAGGCTAAAGCTGCCCTGGAATCAACTTTGGCTGCAATCACCGAATCTCTGAAAAGCGGTGATGCAGTACAACTGGTTGGCTTTGGTACTTTCAAAGTTAATCATCGTGCAGAGCGTACTGGTCGTAACCCACAGACTGGTAAAGAAATCAAAATTGCAGCTGCAAACGTACCTGCTTTCTCTGCTGGTAAAGCTCTGAAAGACGCAGTCAAGTAATCGTATTGCGAAAAAAGAAAAAAGAGGGGAAGTCAACGCCCCTTTTGTTGATGATACAGGGGCTGTTAGCATTGGGGTTAATCTCATTGCTCAGCGCCTGCTCAGTCAAGCCGAAAGAACCCACTTTCGATGCCAGTGGCTTCATTACCGATGGCGGCGTTATCCGCTTATGGCGTCTGAATGATCAAAACAGTAAACCTCAGGTTATCATGAGCGTTTACAGCCCTTACCAACACAAAAACACCACTGTTACTTTCTACGAATACCGTCAGGGTCACTTATGGCAGATGCGCCGCAATGTATTTAATAATAACCCAACAGAAGAAATCCTGAGGTTAGATAAAAACGACAACGTTGTTTTTATGCAACGCGAGTTTGATGGGCATCGTGAGCAACTTTCCAACGATGACATCATCAGGTCATTGTTTGATGCCAGCCGAATAAAAGAAACCAGCGATGTACTCATTGCCGGGAAGGTAAAACTGATACAGGGGCACTGGCAGAACGGTGAAGTGACTACCTGTTCAGGGGAGAAAATATCTATTGAGTTTGACCCTCAGTCACAGGCATGGCTCGAAGAAAGAAGTAAAAACAGTCATGGCATACTCACCATTGCCTGGCTGGAAGCACCAGAAGGTAATCAGTTATTATTAGTTGCCAATGACGATTTTTGTCTTTGGGAGCCGACGAAAGATAAGCTGTAATCCAGTTACTTTCGTCGACTTTTTATTTCTGGCTTTTTTTCTGAATATCGTTATTTCAGACGAGCAATAGCACGGTAGCCAATGTCTTTGCGATAAAAGCAGCCTTTCCAGTTAATCTTTTCTGCGCTCAGATAGGCTTTTGTCTGAGCTTCCGCGATATTGTCTCCCAATGCTGTAACACACAAAACACGGCCACCGGCAGTGACCACGTCTTTATCTTTCAACGCTGTTCCGGCATGGAAAACTTTTTCATCCGCTTGTGGTTCATTGGATTGCGGTTCTTGATTCAGGCCACTAATGACATCGCCTTTAGAATAATCAGCCGGATAACCGTTTGCAGCTAGCACGATACCTAGTGCAGAACGGCTATCCCACTCAGAGGTTTTACTGTCTAACTGGCCTTTTGCTCCGGCAAGACACAGCTCCACTAAGTCGGAGCGTAGGCGCATCATAATAGGCTGTGTTTCAGGATCACCAAAGCGGCAGTTAAATTCGATGACTTTCGGTTCACCCTGTTTATCAATCATCAAACCGGCATACAGAAAACCGACATAAGTATTTCCTTCAGCAGCCATGCCTTTAATGGTCGGATAAATGACTTTTTCCATGACCCGCTGGTGGACCTCATCCGTGACTACAGGAGCAGGGGAATACGCCCCCATTCCACCAGTATTTGGCCCGGTATCACCATCACCTACCCGCTTATGATCTTGACTGGTTGCCATAGGAACTACATTTTTACCATCCACCATGACAATAAAACTGGCTTCCTCTCCATCCAGAAACTCTTCAATAACAATCCGGTGACCGGCATCGCCAAACGCATTACCTGCCAGCATATCTTTAACTGCATTCTGTGCTTCTTCCATTGTCATGGCGACAACGACGCCTTTACCCGCCGCTAGCCCGTCGGCCTTAATGACAACCGGAGCACCTGTTTTTTCCAGATAAGCGAGCGCGGGATTTATTTCGGTGAAATTCTGGTAAGCCGCAGTTGGAATATGATGGCGAGCAAGGAAATCTTTAGTGAAGGCTTTAGACCCTTCCAATTGCGCGGCGGCTTTAGTCGGGCCAAAAATTGTCAGCCCAGCCTGCTGGAAAGCATCAACCACGCCAATCACCAGCGGTGTTTCTGGCCCTACAATTGTGAGATCAATATGGTGGCTTTGAGCAAATGCCAGTAATCCCTCAATATCTGTTGCGGCAATATCCACATTTTTCAAATTAGGCTCCAGAGCCGTTCCTGCATTGCCCGGAGCAACGTAAACCAACTCTGCCAGCGGAGATTGTGCGGCTTTCCATGCAAGTGCGTGTTCCCGTCCACCACTACCGATGATTAGTATATTCATTATTATCTCTCATTATATACCCTTCGTCTTTTAAGTTGACTCTTTGTTGGCTGCACTCACTCACCCCAGTCACATAGTTATCTATGCTCCCGGGGATGAGTTTCCTTGCCGTCGCGATGCAACTTAAAATCCATTGGGTATAAGTGTTAGGGCTGGTTAGTGGCGGAAATGACGCATTCCGGTGAAAATCATGGCAATACCATGTTCATCAGCAGCCGCAATGACCTCATCATCGCGAATAGAGCCACCCGGCTGAATCACGCAAGTCACGCCGACAGAAGCCGCTGCATCAATACCATCGCGGAATGGAAAGAAAGCATCAGAAGCCATCGCACATCCCTGAACTTCCAGACCTTCATCACCGGCCTTAATTCCTGCAATTTTAGCGGAGTAAACTCGGCTCATCTGGCCTGCGCCAATGCCAATAGTCATATTATCTTTGGCATAAACGATAGCATTGGATTTAACGAATTTAGCCACTTTCCAACAAAATAAGGCATCCTGCATTTCCTGTTCTGTTGGCTGGCGTTTGGAAACAACCTGCAATTCTGCTTCTGTTACCATGCCTAAATCGCGATCCTGTACCAATAAACCACCATTAACGCGCTTGAAATCCAGACCGGCAACCGCTGAATTCCATTCGCCACATGATAGAACGCGGACATTTTGTTTGGTTGCCAGAATAGGCAGTGCTTCTTTATTAATAGAAGGAGCAATAATAACTTCGACAAACTGACGCTCAATAATGATTTTAGCCGTGTCAGCATCCAGTTCACGGTTAAACGCGATAATCCCGCCAAATGCAGATGTTGGGTCGGTTTTGAATGCCCGATCATAAGCAGTACGAATATCCGCTCCGATCGCCACTCCGCAAGGATTAGCATGTTTGACAATAACACAGGCGGGTTCGGAGAAAGTTTTTACACATTCCAGAGCGGCATCAGTGTCTGCGATATTATTATAGGAAAGTGCCTTGCCCTGTAATTGAGTTGCTGTAGCGACAGATGCCTCTGTGATCTTCTCTTCTATATAGAAAGCAGCATCCTGATGGCTGTTCTCACCGTAGCGCATATCCTGCTTTTTAATAAAGTTGAGATTGAGTGTGCGCGGGAATTTTCCTGATGGTTGATCGTTATCGCTGTGATAAGCCGGAACCAGTTTACCAAAATAGTTGGCAATCATACTGTCATAAGCAGCGGTATGCTCAAACGCTTTGATAGCTAAATCGAAACGGGTGGGTTGAGTGAGGGAGTTCTGATGGTTGTCCATTTCCTCAATAATCTTGTTGTAATCCTGTGCGTTGACAACAATCGCAACATCTTTATGGTTTTTGGCCGCAGAGCGAACCATTGTCGGGCCACCAATATCAATATTCTCTACAGCATCTTCCAGAGAGCAATCCGGTTTCGCGACGGTCTGGGCAAAGGGGTAAAGATTAACGACCACCATATCAATCGGTGCAATCTGATGTTGCTCCATCACTTCATTATCCTGCCCGCGTCTGCCAAGAATGCCGCCATGCACTTTGGGATGAAGTGTTTTCACCCGGCCATCCATCATTTCAGGAAAACCAGTATAGTCGGAAACTTCAGTGACATTCAGACCTGCCTCAGCCAACAGGCGAGCAGTTCCTCCCGTTGAAAGCAGTTCAACACCGCGATTAGATAAGGCCTTAGCAAATTCAACAATACCCGCTTTGTCAGAAACACTCAGCAGGGCACGACGGATTGGACGAAGCTGTTGCATTGGTGTGATCCCTTGGATTTCATCAAACAAGAATGTGTTATTGAGAAAAACATCTGCCATTTAGGTCAGAAAAGCGCCATTTCAAGAAAAAAATAGCTTTTCACAATAACATTTCGAAACAAGCAGAAAAAAGCACATGGCGATTTTTTCCGCTCAGATTGTAACGCAAACGTTTGCGCGATGCTCGACAATTTTTACCAAAATATCGCTCTGTTGATAACATTGTGTGTAACTTGGTATAAAACGGCCTTTTGCTGTGTAATGCAGCAAACGATAATTTTTTTCAAAAAAACTATTGTCAGGGCCGAAAAACTCCCTATAATGCGCCACCACTGACCGACGCTGAGCTGCAACACGCCGCGAAGGCCAGCGGAAGGAAAGCGAAATAAACGCTTGACTCCGGAGGCAAAAAGCGTAAGATACGCAGCCTCGCAACCCGGAACGAAAGGTTCGGTTGCCATTGCTCTTTAACAATATAATCAGACAATCTGTGTGGGCACTCGCAAGACACTATCGACATGCCGAAAGGCAAAAAAAGATTCAAGTCTTGAAGAGTGACTGAAACAGTTAATTCATTACGAACTAACAGTAACGATTCTTTGAGCATCAAACACTTTTAATTGAAGAGTTTGATCATGGCTCAGATTGAACGCTGGCGGCAGGCCTAACACATGCAAGTCGAGCGGTAACAGGAAGCAGCTTGCTGCTTTG
>NZ_CAWNQH010000116.1:71649-124763 GCF_963876495.1 Xenorhabdus sp. KJ12.1 | reverse complement strand
CAAAGCAGCAAGCTGCTTCCTGTTACCGCTCGACTTGCATGTGTTAGGCCTGCCGCCAGCGTTCAATCTGAGCCATGATCAAACTCTTCAATTAAAAGTGTTTGATGCTCAAAGAATCGTTACTGTTAGTTCGTAATGAATTAACTGTTTCAGTCACTCTTCAAGACTTGAATCTTTTTTTGCCTTTCGGCATGTCGATAGTGTCTTGCGAGTGCCCACACAGATTGTCTGATTATATTGTTAAAGAGCAATGGCAACCGAACCTTTCGTTCCGGGTTGCGAGGCTGCGTATCTTACGCTTTTTGCCTCCGGAGTCAAGCGTTTATTTCGCTTTCCTTCCGCTGGCCTTCGCGGCGTGTTGCAGCTCAGCGTCGGTCAGTGGTGGCGCATTATAGGGAGTTTTTCGGCCCTGACAATAGTTTTTTTGAAAAAAATTATCGTTTGCTGCATTACACAGCAAAAGGCCGTTTTATACCAAGTTACACACAATGTTATCAACAGAGCGATATTTTGGTAAAAATTGTCGAGCATCGCGCAAACGTTTGCGTTACAATCTGAGCGGAAAAAATCGCCATGTGCTTTTTTCTGCTTGTTTCGAAATGTTATTGTGAAAAGCTATTTTTTTCTTGAAATGGCGCTTTTCTGACCTAAATGGCAGATGTTTTTCTCAATAACACATTCTTGTTTGATGAAATCCAAGGGATCACACCAATGCAACAGCTTCGTCCAATCCGTCGTGCCCTGCTGAGTGTTTCTGACAAAGCGGGTATTGTTGAATTTGCTAAGGCCTTATCTAATCGCGGTGTTGAACTGCTTTCAACGGGAGGAACTGCTCGCCTGTTGGCTGAGGCAGGTCTGAATGTCACTGAAGTTTCCGACTATACTGGTTTTCCTGAAATGATGGATGGCCGGGTGAAAACACTTCATCCCAAAGTGCATGGCGGCATTCTTGGCAGACGCGGGCAGGATAATGAAGTGATGGAGCAACATCAGATTGCACCGATTGATATGGTGGTCGTTAATCTTTACCCCTTTGCCCAGACCGTCGCGAAACCGGATTGCTCTCTGGAAGATGCTGTAGAGAATATTGATATTGGTGGCCCGACAATGGTTCGCTCTGCGGCCAAAAACCATAAAGATGTTGCGATTGTTGTCAACGCACAGGATTACAACAAGATTATTGAGGAAATGGACAACCATCAGAACTCCCTCACTCAACCCACCCGTTTCGATTTAGCTATCAAAGCGTTTGAGCATACCGCTGCTTATGACAGTATGATTGCCAACTATTTTGGTAAACTGGTTCCGGCTTATCACAGCGATAACGATCAACCATCAGGAAAATTCCCGCGCACACTCAATCTCAACTTTATTAAAAAGCAGGATATGCGCTACGGTGAGAACAGCCATCAGGATGCTGCTTTCTATATAGAAGAGAAGATCACAGAGGCATCTGTCGCTACAGCAACTCAATTACAGGGCAAGGCACTTTCCTATAATAATATCGCAGACACTGATGCCGCTCTGGAATGTGTAAAAACTTTCTCCGAACCCGCCTGTGTTATTGTCAAACATGCTAATCCTTGCGGAGTGGCGATCGGAGCGGATATTCGTACTGCTTATGATCGGGCATTCAAAACCGACCCAACATCTGCATTTGGCGGGATTATCGCGTTTAACCGTGAACTGGATGCTGACACGGCTAAAATCATTATTGAGCGTCAGTTTGTCGAAGTTATTATTGCTCCTTCTATTAATAAAGAAGCACTGCCTATTCTGGCAACCAAACAAAATGTCCGCGTTCTATCATGTGGCGAATGGAATTCAGCGGTTGCCGGTCTGGATTTCAAGCGCGTTAATGGTGGTTTATTGGTACAGGATCGCGATTTAGGCATGGTAACAGAAGCAGAATTGCAGGTTGTTTCCAAACGCCAGCCAACAGAACAGGAAATGCAGGATGCCTTATTTTGTTGGAAAGTGGCTAAATTCGTTAAATCCAATGCTATCGTTTATGCCAAAGATAATATGACTATTGGCATTGGCGCAGGCCAGATGAGCCGAGTTTACTCCGCTAAAATTGCAGGAATTAAGGCCGGTGATGAAGGTCTGGAAGTTCAGGGATGTGCGATGGCTTCTGATGCTTTCTTTCCATTCCGCGATGGTATTGATGCAGCGGCTTCTGTCGGCGTGACTTGCGTGATTCAGCCGGGTGGCTCTATTCGCGATGATGAGGTCATTGCGGCTGCTGATGAACATGGTATTGCCATGATTTTCACCGGAATGCGTCATTTCCGCCACTAACCAGCCCTAACACTTATACCCAATGGATTTTAAGTTGCATCGCGACGGCAAGGAAACTCATCCCCGGGAGCATAGATAACTATGTGACTGGGGTGAGTGAGTGCAGCCAACAAAGAGTCAACTTAAAAGACGAAGGGTATATAATGAGAGATAATAATGAATATACTAATCATCGGTAGTGGTGGACGGGAACACGCACTTGCATGGAAAGCCGCACAATCTCCGCTGGCAGAGTTGGTTTACGTTGCTCCGGGCAATGCAGGAACGGCTCTGGAGCCTAATTTGAAAAATGTGGATATTGCCGCAACAGATATTGAGGGATTACTGGCATTTGCTCAAAGCCACCATATTGATCTCACAATTGTAGGGCCAGAAACACCGCTGGTGATTGGCGTGGTTGATGCTTTCCAGCAGGCTGGGCTGACAATTTTTGGCCCGACTAAAGCCGCCGCGCAATTGGAAGGGTCTAAAGCCTTCACTAAAGATTTCCTTGCTCGCCATCATATTCCAACTGCGGCTTACCAGAATTTCACCGAAATAAATCCCGCGCTCGCTTATCTGGAAAAAACAGGTGCTCCGGTTGTCATTAAGGCCGACGGGCTAGCGGCGGGTAAAGGCGTCGTTGTCGCCATGACAATGGAAGAAGCACAGAATGCAGTTAAAGATATGCTGGCAGGTAATGCGTTTGGCGATGCCGGTCACCGGATTGTTATTGAAGAGTTTCTGGATGGAGAGGAAGCCAGTTTTATTGTCATGGTGGATGGTAAAAATGTAGTTCCTATGGCAACCAGTCAAGATCATAAGCGGGTAGGTGATGGTGATACCGGGCCAAATACTGGTGGAATGGGGGCGTATTCCCCTGCTCCTGTAGTCACGGATGAGGTCCACCAGCGGGTCATGGAAAAAGTCATTTATCCGACCATTAAAGGCATGGCTGCTGAAGGAAATACTTATGTCGGTTTTCTGTATGCCGGTTTGATGATTGATAAACAGGGTGAACCGAAAGTCATCGAATTTAACTGCCGCTTTGGTGATCCTGAAACACAGCCTATTATGATGCGCCTACGCTCCGACTTAGTGGAGCTGTGTCTTGCCGGAGCAAAAGGCCAGTTAGACAGTAAAACCTCTGAGTGGGATAGCCGTTCTGCACTAGGTATCGTGCTAGCTGCAAACGGTTATCCGGCTGATTATTCTAAAGGCGATGTCATTAGTGGCCTGAATCAAGAACCGCAATCCAATGAACCACAAGCGGATGAAAAAGTTTTCCATGCCGGAACAGCGTTGAAAGATAAAGACGTGGTCACTGCCGGTGGCCGTGTTTTGTGTGTTACAGCATTGGGAGACAATATCGCGGAAGCTCAGACAAAAGCCTATCTGAGCGCAGAAAAGATTAACTGGAAAGGCTGCTTTTATCGCAAAGACATTGGCTACCGTGCTATTGCTCGTCTGAAATAACGATATTCAGAAAAAAAGCCAGAAATAAAAAGTCGACGAAAGTAACTGGATTACAGCTTATCTTTCGTCGGCTCCCAAAGACAAAAATCGTCATTGGCAACTAATAATAACTGATTACCTTCTGGTGCTTCCAGCCAGGCAATGGTGAGTATGCCATGACTGTTTTTACTTCTTTCTTCGAGCCATGCCTGTGACTGAGGGTCAAACTCAATAGATATTTTCTCCCCTGAACAGGTAGTCACTTCACCGTTCTGCCAGTGCCCCTGTATCAGTTTTACCTTCCCGGCAATGAGTACATCGCTGGTTTCTTTTATTCGGCTGGCATCAAACAATGACCTGATGATGTCATCGTTGGAAAGTTGCTCACGATGCCCATCAAACTCGCGTTGCATAAAAACAACGTTGTCGTTTTTATCTAACCTCAGGATTTCTTCTGTTGGGTTATTATTAAATACATTGCGGCGCATCTGCCATAAGTGACCCTGACGGTATTCGTAGAAAGTAACAGTGGTGTTTTTGTGTTGGTAAGGGCTGTAAACGCTCATGATAACCTGAGGTTTACTGTTTTGATCATTCAGACGCCATAAGCGGATAACGCCGCCATCGGTAATGAAGCCACTGGCATCGAAAGTGGGTTCTTTCGGCTTGACTGAGCAGGCGCTGAGCAATGAGATTAACCCCAATGCTAACAGCCCCTGTATCATCAACAAAAGGGGCGTTGACTTCCCCTCTTTTTTCTTTTTTCGCAATACGATTACTTGACTGCGTCTTTCAGAGCTTTACCAGCAGAGAAAGCAGGTACGTTTGCAGCTGCAATTTTGATTTCTTTACCAGTCTGTGGGTTACGACCAGTACGCTCTGCACGATGATTAACTTTGAAAGTACCAAAGCCAACCAGTTGTACTGCATCACCGCTTTTCAGAGATTCGGTGATTGCAGCCAAAGTTGATTCCAGGGCAGCTTTAGCCTGAGTTTTGGTCAGATCAGCACCTGCTGCGATTGCATCAACTAATTCAGTCTTATTCATAGATTATCCTTACAGTGTGTTTATCGTTTGCAAAGCATCGAGTGCGACGGATATGCCGATTTGACAGCACCCCTGCATACACGCACCGATAGCCACTTCTTTTCGCCCTCAATTTAGAACAGAGTGAGGGCAAATGTGAAGTCTTTAAATCCGGCAAATCAAGCACTAAGTCACGTTTTATAACTTATTGCTCTAAATTTATGCCGATATTGCTGACTCCGCACTCACGGAGGTCAGCCTTTAATCCTTTAATTAATTCTATGTCCCGTTCTTCGCAGTTCGCCAATAAACGGTAAATCTCCCATTGAATATCCCATTCCTCTTCAATGGCAGGCAATGCCTTTAATTCATCCTCTGTCATTTCCTGACCAGCCTGCGTCATTTCCAGCATGGCGACAGTACGGATGGATATTTCACTGACGGCTATTGCATGCTCTAACGTTGAACCACTCAAACGCGAATGAATGACTTCACCTAATGCAATACACGCATCAATTGCTGGATACACACCATAAATATCATAGCTATCTGCTGATGGGATAATGGCTTCCAATTTTTCCAGCTGGTTATCAAAATTTACTTTTGCATCTTTGACAACTAATGTTTCCCACACCAGATCAAGAATTCGGCGATATTGTGCAGGATCAACAAACTCAGTCTGATGGCAAAACGTGTGATAATTCGGATACATCCGCTCACATAGACTAGCCATAAAAGTTAGATGTTGCCAACTTTCAAGCTTCTCCAACCTCAGGTGAATCGGGTTTCTTAACATTAGTCGTTACTCATGATGCCTAATTTGCGCCGAAGTTTACCTGAAAATCAAGAATATCCACATATTTCCGCCTCAATTAAAGACTTTTCTGCATTGTTTGCCTAAAAAACGCTCTATTTGAGGCTATTCCATCAGCCCAACGGGTCGGTTCAGGTAACCTATATCCTTTCATACAGTGTTCAACCCAACCAATGGCGCTGTCAATATTGACCTTATGACCAATGGAAATATAGAGTGGATTACACCTTTTTTTACTCCGCCAGACCAAACCTATCTGTTCACCATGATCGATCAGTGGCTGACGGCTTCCTACCACTTCTCCGACAGGAGCATGTTCACCACAAAGGCGACTTTTAGCTACCCCGATTGTCGGAACATCCACCAACAACCCAAAATGGCTGGCAATGCCGAAACGTCTTGGGTGAGCTATCCCCTGACCATCAACCATCACCAAATCAGGACGTAAGTTTAACTTACCCCATGCTGCGATCAATGCCGGATATTCACGAAATGAGAGTAAACCGGGAATATAGGGAAGTACAGTCGCCATTCTCGCGATCTGGTATTCTGCCAGCTTAAGAGAGGGATAATGTAAAACAGCGATGGCGGCACGGGTTATCGTGCCGTTTTCTTCAAACCCAACGTCAGCACCTGCAATGAATTCCGGGATAAAAGAAGCTGGCAGCACATCATGGCGAATCACCAATTGTGCTTTCTCTATCTGTTCTTGACGTAGTGCTTTAGTGTTGTACATAGATTTTATTGATGGTATTTCGCTGATAACCGGTGCACTGCTTCGACAAAAGCCCCTGCATGCTCTGGCGGAACGTCCTGATGAATACCATGCCCCAGATTGAAAACATGCCCATTACCTGTACCAAAGTCTTGCAGGATAGTCGAAACTTCCTGTTCAATCCGCGCTGGCTGAGCATACAGCATAGATGGGTCCATATTCCCCTGTAGGGCGACTTTATCTCCGACACGACGGCGTGCATCAGCAATATTCGTTGTCCAGTCCAGCCCAAGAGCATCACAGCCAGTTGCAGCCATCGCCTCAAGCCATTGCCCTCCCCCTTTTGTAAATAGGGTGACAGGTACTCTACGGCCCTCATGCTCGCGGATCAGCCCATCGACAATCTTATGCATATATCGCAGGGAAAACTCCTGATAATCGCGCTGGGACAAAACTCCGCCCCACGTATCGAAAATCATGACAGATTGTGCGCCTGCTTTAATCTGAGCATTCAGATATAGAATAACGCTATCAGCCAATTTATCCAGCAACAGATGAAGTATCGCCGGCTCAGCATACATCATGGCTTTGATCTTAGTAAACGCCTTACTGCTTCCGCCTTCGACCATATAGGTTGCCAGTGTCCACGGGCTGCCGGAAAAACCAATCAGAGGAACCTGCCCTGCCAGTGCCTTGCGTATCGCACGGACAGCATCCATGACATAACCCAGCTCCATCTCCGGATCAGGAATAGGTAACATTTCTACATCAGCATGGTTAAGGATTGGCGACTGAAAACGCGGGCCTTCACCAGCTTCGAAATACAACCCTAATCCCATTGCATCAGGAATGGTCAAAATATCGGAAAACAGAATGGCCGCATCCAGAGGAAAACGTCGCAAAGGCTGAAGAGTCACTTCACAGGCCAGTTCAGTATTTTTGCATAACGAGATGAAATCTCCCGCCTCCTGCCGTGTTGCTTTATATTCAGGTAAATATCGTCCTGCCTGCCGCATCATCCATACCGGAGTGATATCAACTGGCTGACGCAATAAGGCACGCAGATAACGGTCGTTTTTCAACTCATTCATGACAGGCTCCCTTGATTATCGACAAAAAGCGCCCGCATGATAACACGTCAAAAGCCTAACTTCCGTCGTGACTGCCAATAAATAAACGTTCGGTCATCAATCAACAACCTAAGATGAAAAAAATTTATGTATGGGTTCACAAAACCAGGAACAAGAGCTAGGCACTCCGGTCTATTGCTCTCATTATGTTAACCTTGTGTTACAGATATGTAGCGCACAGGCAATCTGGTATCTCACATTGCCATAATCCTTCACCGTTCGCGCTTTTCAGTTAATCGTTGGATGAATTGGTTTACGTTAGTTAATTGACAGTCGTTAATGGGCTTTAGTTAAGCGGCCATCGTCACTCGACTGTCTCAAAGCTCTTATAAAGTCATTTTTATTGATAAATAACCTATAAAATTTACATGGAGGAGTTTCGACTGATGCGTTTATCCATTTTAGTACTGGCTATTGGCTTAGCATTAGGCACTCAGGCACAAGCCGAAGAAAATAAACGGGGCTCTGGCCACACTAGCGTATCTGGTGGTCAGATAAAGGAGGTAAGTGTGATCAATGAAGTTGACCAACAACAAGATAAGAATAATCCTTTCTTCTATACCAGCGTACTCCCCTTCCAGGCTCCTCCGTTTGATAAAATAAAAGAAACAGACTACTCACCTGCAATCACGGCCGGTATTAAACAGAAGCTGGAAGAAGTGGAGAAGATCGCCAATAATCCCGCCCCGCCTGACTTTGAAAATACCTTTATCGCACTGGAGAAATCCGGCACAACGCTGGAGCGGGTAACAAACGTATTTTGGGCGATGACCTCAGCCAATACGACTGACGGGTTACAAAAACTCAGTGAGGAAATGTCACCAAAGCTGGCGGCAATGAATGATGAGATTATGCTGAACAGTAAACTGTTCAATCGCATCAAAACCATTTACCAACAGCGCGAAAAACTGAATCTGGACGCAGAATCGCTCCGTCTGGTAGAAGTCATTTATAAGCAATTCGAATTAGCGGGTGCCAATTTATCTGATGCTGACAAAATAAAAATGAAAGCATTAAATCAGGAATCGGCAACCCTTCGTACTCAATTTACCAATAAATTGTTAGCAGCAACCAAAGATGGCGCTCTGACGATTAAGGATAAAACTCTGCTGGCCGGGCTATCCGATGGCGAAATGGCTGCGGCTGCACAGGCTGCCAGTGAGCGTAAGCTGGATAATCAATGGTTGTTCGTATTACAGAACACAACCCAACAACCGATTCTGCAAGATCTGAAAGATCGCGATACACGTAAGGCGTTATTCGAAGCATCGTGGAACCGAGCGGAAAAAGGGGATGATAACGACACACGCCAAACGCTGTCCCGATTAGCGAAAATCCGTGCTGAGCAGGCTAAGATACTAGGTTTCAAAGATTACGCATCATGGAAGCTGCAAAGCCAGATGGCAAAAACACCGGAAGTCGCATTGAAGTTTTTACGTGATATTGTCCCTGCTGCAACTGCACGCGCTGAACGTGAAGCAAAAGATATTCAGGCCGTGATTGACCAGCAAAAAGGCGGCTTCAAAGTGGAAGCATGGGATTGGCCGTTCTATGCCGAACAGGTACGCAAGGCAAGGTATGATTTGGATGAGTCCCAGATTAAGCCCTATTTCGAACTGAATAACGTCCTGAATAACGGCGTGTTCTACGCCGCCAACCTGCTATATGGCATTACCTTTAAAGAGCGTAAAGACATTCCGGTTTATCATCCCGATGTCCACGTGTATGAAGTTTTCGATAAGGACGGGCAACAACTGGCGTTGTTCTATTCCGATTACTTTAAGCGTGACAATAAAGCCGGTGGCGCCTGGATGAGTAATTTTGTCGATCAGTCCAGACTCTTCGGAACCAAACCGGTAATTTACAACGTTGCCAACTTTACTAAACCGGCTCCGGGCCAGCCAGCACTGTTATCGTATGATGACGTGATCACAATATTTCATGAATTTGGACATGCATTACACGGCATGTTTGCTGATCAGGAATACCCGACTCTGTCAGGAACCAGTACTGCTCGTGACTTTGTGGAATTCCCGTCACAAATTAATGAATACTGGGCCCGTGATCCCAAGGTATTTGCGAATTACGCCAGACATTACCAAACTGGCGAAGTCATGCCGCAGGCACTGATGGATAAAATCAATCAGGCGGATAAGTTTAACAAAGGTTATCAAATGACCGAGTTACTATCAGCCGCACTGCTGGATATGCACTGGCATATGCTGGCCGCAGATAAGCCGCAGCAGGATGTGAATAAATTTGAAGCCGCGTCTTTGCAAGAAGACAATATCCACCTCAACTACGTGCCACCGCGCTACCGTTCCAGTTACTTCAAACACATTTGGGGCGGTGGTTATGCTGCCGGTTATTATGCCTATCTGTGGACAGAAATGCTGGCCGACGATGCGTTTGCATGGTTTACCGAGCATGGCGGTCTGACAAAAGAAAACGGTCAGATTTTCCGCGATAAGATACTGTCACGCGGTAATAGTACAGATCTGGAAAAACTGTATATCGACTGGCGAGGTAAGCCACCAAGTACTGAATCTATGCTGAAAAACCGGGGTCTTACGGAACAAAAATAATCAAATATAGTTAAAGGCTGAGAGTTACCTGATAGAAAAAATCGGGTAACTCTCATGATTTGTAAGTATTCACTATCAATACTGGCGACAGCTCTGACGACATAGTGCGACCGTTTCCTCAATCAGACGGCGGGCAATCGTATCAGGCCCGGGGATCAGGGGAAGATCATCATATCGATACCAATCCGCACTGATCAGCTCAACGGGGTCATGTTCAATATCACCACTCTCATAATCAGCCAGAAACCCCATCATCAATGAATGAGGAAAAGGCCACGGTTGAGAAGTCACATAACGCAGGTTACGGATTTTTATTCCACTCTCTTCCATCACCTCACGATGTACCGTCTCCTCCAGTGTTTCACCCACTTCCACAAACCCAGCCAGCACGGTATGAATACCATTGCGATGACGCTGATGTTGTGCCAGTAGAATGTGATCTTCACGGCGGATACCCACAATAATGCAGGGAGCAATTTGCGGATAATAGCGTTCATCGCAATGGTGGCACAGGCAGGCCCACTCGTGCTCAGTCTGCTGCATTTCATGACCGCAATACCCACAGTAACGATGTGAGCGGTAAAACTCCGCCAACTGGACTCCGCGCCCTACCAACTGAAATAATTGAGGATCCTGTTCTGCAATCCGGCGGGGAGAATACATCTCTGATGCCATCTTATGACGGATGAGCCACACTACTTCTCCCAACCACTCGCCAATCACGTAGGCGACAAGGCCCTGCAATGACCAGCTCTCAGCAGTACCCAGTGGTAAGTCTCCCTGCGGAAGCCAAACTCTGTTTTCAAGACTGACAATCCACCAGCCTCGTTCTATACCTGTCAGTTTTTTTTGCATCATTGGTTCCATCATGTGTTGTGTCATATGCTGCGTTAATTAAGAATATATTAACCAAGTCAGTGTTAATTAAATGTTAACCAAGATTAACATCATTACAGCATACTCCTCTTCATCGTATTCTGTCTGCAATCTGTTATATTAACAATGCTTCTGAATGTGCATATTTTCGGGTGTTCATTAAGCCGTAGCAATAAAATATTTGATTCTCTTTCAATCGACCTTATCCTGTCGATTTCAGATTTGAGGAATAACAACTATGTCACAGCAGGTTGCCATATTTGATCTGGACGACACCCTGATCCGTGGGGATTCCAGTCTACTCTGGACGAATTATTTATGGGAAAAGCAGATCATTACTGACCCCCGCTTTATAGAAGCAGACCAGAAAATGATATCGGATTACAGTGCAGGGAAACTGAATATGCAGGAATATCTGTCAGTCAGTTTACAAGCCCTCTGCCAAATACCCCATGAACAAGTTGATATCTGGCTGACAGATTTTGTAGAAACGACAATCAAACCTCTCTTCTACCCCGCAGCGAAAACACAATTAGATATTTACCGCCAACAAAATATTCCCGTCATTATCATTTCTGCTACTGTTTCTTTCGTGGTGAAAAAAATCGCGGCTGTATTTGGCGTAAAAACCGCCATGGGGATTGATATGGTCATGAAAGATGGCTGTTATACCGGCGATATTGAAGGTGTCCCAACTTTCCGGGAAGGGAAAGTTACCCGCTTACAGCAATGGCTGACAGAACAGAATTTATCGCCACAACATATCTCTTTTTACACAGACTCATCGAACGACTTGCCGATGTGTTTCTTTGCCAGTGAAGTATTTACCGTGAATCCGGATGTAAAATTGCAGTCAGCAGCAGAAAAACATGGTTGGAAGCAATTGAGCTGGGCGTTAGCGCCACGGAATTAATATTAATACCTGACATCGGGCCAATACAAAAGGCTCGGTTTTCCGGTTGCAGTTTCCATAATCCCCTTTATACTCTGGGGTGTTTTCTTGTCGGAGTGCCTAGCGTTCAGCGTATATCACGGTGGACACAGGCTGAGACCGTTTATTCGGGATCCGCAGAACCTGATCGGGCTAATACCCGCGAAGGGAACAAGAGTAATCCCTCTGCTGATATGCTTTATTGCTTCTGTACAGATCTTCTGCCAGATAACACTGTTCAGCAATCATCATTACTCCCTGCGAGCTCCAGACAAGCAATTTTCTCAACTTAAGCCTGATTACAGGCGATCACACAGTCAGGAATTTGCTATGTCTAATGCTATTACTAATGATACCGTCACCTCCAGCGCAGATATTATCCCTACAACTGATATCTCCCCTAAAACTCATCCGGCACGTCCACGTAAAGCCCAACGGGATGCCGCACAGGAATTTATCAATTCAATTCAGGGTGTTACCTTCCCCAATTCACGTCGTATCTATCTGGAAGGTTCACGCGAGGATATTCAGGTTCCTATGCGTGAAATTCAGGTATCTCCTACACTGGTTGGCGGGACAAAAGAAGCGCCCCAATTTGAGGAAAATGAACCCGTACCTGTTTATGATACTTCCGGCCCTTATGGCGACCCTGAAGCCGTACTGGACGTACACGCAGGTTTACAGAAAATCCGCCAGCCGTGGATTGAAGAGCGCAATGACACAGAGCCTGTCACAACCCTCAGCTCTGATTTTACCCAACAGCGCCTAGCGGATGCCGGACTGGATCATCTGCGTTTTCACCATCGTCCCCACCCTTTGAAAGCGAAAATTGGCGAACGCGTTACCCAATTACACTACGCTCGTAAAGGCATTATCACGCCGGAGATGGAATTTATCGCCCTGCGGGAAAATATGGGGCGTGAACGTATCCGCGGTGAAGTGCTTCTCCAGCAGCATCCGGGGCAAAGTTTCGGTGCCAACTTACCGGAAAACATTACGCCGGAATTTGTGCGACAGGAAGTCGCTGCGGGCCGTGCGATTATTCCTGCCAACATTAACCACCCAGAATCTGAACCGATGATTATCGGGCGCAATTTTCTGGTGAAAGTGAATGCCAATATCGGTAATTCTTCCGTCACCTCTTCCATTGAAGAAGAAGTTGAGAAGCTGATCTGGTCTACCCGCTGGGGCGCGGATACCGTAATGGATCTTTCCACCGGGCGCTATATCCACGAAACCCGTGAATGGATACTGCGTAATAGCCCGGTGCCAATTGGTACAGTCCCCATCTATCAGGCGCTGGAAAAAGTCAATGGCATTGCGGAAAACCTGACGTGGGAAATGTTCCGCGATACGTTACTGGAACAGGCGGAACAGGGAGTCGATTACTTTACTATTCATGCCGGCGTTCTGCTGCGCTATGTTCCGATGACCGCCAAACGACTGACAGGCATTGTTTCCCGTGGTGGCTCCATTATGGCGAAATGGTGTCTCTCTCATCATCAGGAAAACTTCCTCTATACCCATTTCCGTGAAATTTGTGAAATCTGTGCCGCCTACGATGTTTCCCTTTCTCTGGGAGACGGCTTACGTCCCGGTTCCATTCAGGATGCCAATGATGAAGCACAGTTTTCCGAACTACATACACTGGGTGAACTGACCAAAATCGCCTGGGAATATGATGTTCAGGTGATGATCGAAGGGCCGGGACATATTCCGATGCAATTAATCCGCCGCAATATGACGGAAGAACTGGAACACTGCCACGAAGCGCCTTTCTACACATTAGGGCCACTGACAACCGATATCGCGCCGGGTTATGACCATTTCACCTCCGGTATTGGTGCAGCTATGATTGGCTGGTTCGGCTGTGCCATGCTCTGTTATGTCACGCCTAAAGAGCACCTTGGCCTGCCAAACAAAGAAGATGTGAAACAAGGGCTAATCACGTACAAAATCGCAGCTCATGCGGCAGATTTAGCGAAAGGCCATCCCGGTGCTCAAATCCGCGATAACGCCATGTCAAAAGCGCGTTTTGAATTCCGCTGGGAAGACCAGTTTAATCTGGCCCTTGATCCTGACACCGCCCGCGCTTATCACGATGAAACATTACCTCAGGAATCCGGTAAAGTTGCCCATTTCTGCTCCATGTGCGGGCCGAAATTCTGCTCAATGAAAATTACACAGGATGTGCGGGACTATGCCGCAAAACTGGAACAACAATCGGGTATGGAACAGATGTCCGAAGAATTTCGGATACATGGCAGCGAACTGTATCACCGGGCTGAGGATATCAACGATGTTAAATCAGTCTGAAGCGATTTTATCTGAAACCGTTTGCCCTGAAACAGCCTCCTTTGCTCCAACCGAACACCGGTTGGGGTTATATCCCGTGGTGGACTCACTGATATGGATTGAGCGGTTACTGGAAGCCGGTATCAGAACGCTGCAACTGCGTATTAAAGATCTGCCCGAAGATCAGGTAGAGCATGACATTCGGCAGGCGATTGCGTTAGGGAAGCAATACAACGCGCGCCTGTTTATCAACGACTACTGGCGTCTGGCAATCAAACACCATGCTTATGGCGTTCATCTGGGGCAGGAGGATTTAGATATTGCTGATCTCAGTGCCATCCGACAAGCCGGGCTTCGGCTGGGGATCTCCACTCATGACGAGCAGGAACTGGCGCGGGCAAAAGCCTTGCGCCCATCCTACATTGCACTGGGGCATATCTTCCCGACCACAACCAAAGAGATGCCCTCATCACCACAGGGTTTAATCGCCCTGAAACATCAGGTAGCACTCACCCCTGAATTCCCGACAGTGGCTATTGGTGGTATTTCACTGGAACGAGTCCCTGATGTGGTCGCGACCGGTGTCGGTGGTGTAGCGCTGGTCAGTGCTATCACCAAAGCAAAAGACTGGCGACAGGCGACAGCCAGGTTGCTTCATTTAGTTGAAGGGACATCTGACAAAAACGTTGAAGAAAATGATCGGAGGCGCTTATGTTGAACGATCAGGAATTTATGCGATACAGCCGTCAATTATTACTGGAAGATATCGGCCCGGACGGGCAGGAAAAATTAAAAAACGGCAAAGTGTTAATCGTCGGGATGGGGGGATTAGGCTCTCCTGCCTCACTCTACCTCGCGGCAGCAGGAGTAGGGCACCTTTATCTTGCCGATGATGACAAATTACATATTTCAAATCTGCAACGTCAGATCCTCTATCGCACGGCTGATATTCCCGCAGGTAAGGCCACTCTGGCGGCACAAAAACTGGCTGATCTGAACCCATTGGTTAATACAACCGTTATTAATGAACGACTGGATAAAAAATCACTGACAAACCTCGTCCGGCAGGTCGATCTGATACTGGATTGTAGCGATAACATGGCAACCCGACATGCTATTAACGCCGCCTGTATCGAAACTGGTAAACCTCTTATCAGTGGCAGCGCCGTCGGTTTCAGTGGTCAGTTGATGGTATTCGAACCACCTTATCAGCATGGCTGCTATGCCTGCCTCTATCCCGATCAGGAAGAGCCTCAGCGTAACTGCCGCACTGCGGGTGTTTTAGGGCCGGTGGTCGGTGTGATTGGAACGTTACAGGCGCTGGAAGCCATTAAAATGCTGGCGGGTCTCCCTTCTTATCTGAATGGAAAACTGCGACTGTTTGATGGCAGAAAACAGAACTGGAGTACGTTACAACTAACCCCCTCACCACAATGTCCGGTATGCGGAACACGCCCAATCATTGATAAAACTGCAGGCACAGATAAAACCGTTTCAGGAACAGAAATCGCATGAACATTATTGTCAACGATCAAACGATCACATTGGATACGCCGACAGATAATCCCATGACAGTTCAGCAATTACTGGAACATATGCAACGTACCCAGTCAGGTACTGCACTGGCTATTAACCAGACCATCATCCCCCGCTCAGAATGGCGCACCCACCAGCTCAATGACGGGGATAATATCCTGCTGTTTCAGGCCATTGCGGGGGGCTAATGCCGGAGGTTAACCATGTTAAAAATTGCTGATACCACCTTTCATTCCCGTCTGTTTACAGGCACAGGAAAATTTGCCAATGCCGGACTGATGATTGAAGCCATTCGCACCTCCGGTAGCCAGTTAGTCACAATGGCGATGAAACGGATTGACCTGCAAGGCAAAGATGATGGCATTCTCATTCCCTTGCAGGAGCTGGGGGTTAAACTCCTGCCCAATACTTCCGGAGCAAAAACCGCAGAAGAAGCGGTTTTTGCTGCCCGCCTTGCGCGGGAGGCGCTGGGCACTAACTGGGTCAAACTGGAAATCCACCCTGACGTGAAATATCTATTACCTGATCCGATAGAAACCCTGAAAGGAGCGGAACAATTAGTCAGGGAAGGTTTTGTAGTTCTGCCTTACTGTGGCGCAGATCCGGTTCTGTGCCGCCGTCTGGAAGAAGTGGGTTGTGCCGCTGTCATGCCATTGGGAGCGCCTATTGGTTCAAATAAGGGCTTACTCACTCGGGATTTTCTGCAAATTATCATTGAGCAGTCCAATGTTCCTGTGGTTGTCGATGCCGGTATTGGTGCTCCAAGCCATGCACTGGCAGCCATTGAAATGGGAGCCGATGCTGTCTTGGTCAATACTGCAATCGCCGTTGCCCGTAATCCGGTTAAAATGGCGCAGGCATTCAAAACCGCCATTGAAGCAGGCGAACTCGCTCATCAGGCAGGAGTGGCAAGCCAGAAATTCCATGCAGAAGCCTCCAGTCCACTGACCGATTTTCTGGGGGCTTTATGAGCAGCAATACCGTGGCAGAGCAGACTTTCCGCCATCGCTGGCAACAGTTGGACTGGGATGACATCACGCTGAGCATCAATAGTAAAACCCGCCATGATGTTGAGCACGCTCTAAATAGTGAGCGCCTGACACTGAATGATTTTATGGCACTGCTCTCACCCGCAGCCCTTCTCTACCTTGAACCATTAGCTCAGCAGGCACAACAATTAACCCGTCAGCGATTCGGTAATACCGTGGGATTTTATATCCCACTTTACCTTTCCAATCTGTGCGCCAATGACTGTACCTATTGTGGTTTTTCCATGAGTAACCACATCAAACGTAAGACGCTCAATGAACAGGAAATTGAGGCTGAATGTCAGGCGCTGAAAAAGCTGGGATTTGAGCATATTCTGCTGGTAACAGGGGAGCATCAGAAAAAGGTCGGCATGGATTATTTTCGCCATTACCTTCCCTTAATACACCGCTATTTCAGTTCAGTCACAATGGAAGTTCAGCCATTGGCGCAAGAGGAATATGCCGAACTGAAAACACTGGGATTAGATGCTGTACTGGTCTATCAGGAAACCTACCACGAACCGAGTTATCAGTTGCACCATCTCAAGGGAAAAAAACAGGATTTTCACTGGCGGCTGGAAACCCCTGAGCGGCTAGGGCGGGCGGGCATTGATAAAATTGGTCTGGGCGCATTAATCGGATTATCACCTCACTGGCGAACTGATTGCTATATGGTGGCAGAACATCTGTTTTTCCTGCAAAAACAGTTCTGGAAAAGCCGTTATTCCATCTCCTTTCCACGCCTGCGTCCCTGTGCTGGCGGGATTAAGCCCGCATCCCTGATGAATGATGCAGAACTGGTACAACTGATCTGTGCATTCCGCCTGCTGGCACCGGATGTTGAACTTTCACTTTCTACCCGTGAGTCACCTTATTTCCGCGATCATGTTGTACCTCTGGCGATAAACAGTGTCAGTGCTGGTTCTAAGACTCAGCCGGGTGGTTATGTCGAAAGTGATCATCACGAACTGGAGCAGTTCTCTCCGAATGACCACCGCTCTGTGCAACAGGTTGCCGAAGCACTGGTCAGATCGGGCTTACAGCCAGTCTGGAAAGATTGGGATAATTATTTGGGAAGGCAGGGATAAGAAATAAGCTCATGTCCCTCATCCACATTGCATAGCACATTGGGTGAGGGATAATCGCCTCTATACTTATTTAAAGAAACCTTTTTCATTCAGATATCTTTTTATTTTTTTTCGGTATTTACAAACTGATAAAACCAATACCAAGAAGCTACTATAAAAAATAAATTTAACGATACTTCCCGCAATGACAATACAGAATAAAACCCCGATAACCATAAAAAAATTAAAGATATTTTCCATTATCCATTTTAAAAATGTAAGTATGCATTTTATGATGTGATAAATGCACTCCAGTAGTGCCGCGAAAAACTCCAACAAATCTTCCATTTGCATCTCCTTTTCCGTAATACCTTTATTTTACTTTTTATATTCGGGCATTAATCCATCATAAAAGCATTTTATCTGACCGGTTTGTAGCCATTCCACTAACTCAAATCATGCAAAGGCTTGTTCAAGGCTGGCATTAGCTTGAATTCAGAGAACTTCACCTGCAATCCTTCTCTTTCTGGTGAACAACACATTGCACCAACAAACACTCGTTGCCCATTATGTTGGTTAATAGTAAAAGGGGATAACCGCAACAAAGGCCACTGCTTACCATCTGTGGAATATTGCAGCCGGATAGCACCTTCCTGATAGGTCAGCCGCAACCAGAATTTCTCAGCGTTACCCGGAAAAATCCCCATCGCCCAGTCAGAATAAGGAGAGGTTAATACACTGCCGATTGTTGCCTTGCCATCGGCATATTCAATACCGGCTTTCAGCCAATGCTGTTCATCCACCAGCAACATAACGCCAGCCTGATCGTATAACTGCTCAAAACGCCCTTCAATACAGAGCTGAAACGTGAACCCTTCGGTAATAAGTAAATCGTCAACATAGCAGCCAAAAACATAGCCACTGTGGCGCTGAAAGCCATACCATGTATCACGCCAAAAGTCGGTTTTATTATCAGTTACCACGCTCAGTGCATTATCCTGACGTTGCCATGAAGCAGGCTCATTAAGCCAATGACAGTGCGATAAATTCATCAGTAGCCCCTTTTTATTTATGAAATCATCAGAGATATCACCTTGAGAACATTTTACTGAACACCTAATCCCATCATTTTCATTAAATTCTGCGCCTGTTGAATCGCTTCCTGACGATGAGTAATACCCATTTTTTGATACAGATTGCGGATATGTGTCTTAATCGTCGTCGCGGCCACTTCCAGTTCAGTCGCAATTTGTTCATTGCTGTAACCAGAATAAATTAATCCTAATACCTGCCATTCACGTTGGGTTAATGGGCTATTGCGGATAAGTTCAGGTACATCAGGATGAGTAAGAAGCTGTTCAACAAATGTTTCATCAAAATGCGCAAATTTATGCCGATGCTGACGATTAATTTCACGCAGAATACGCTGTGCACGATGTTGTTCAAAATCAGGCAGGATATTGAGCTGGATAAGCTGGCGTAATTGCAGAGCCATCAACTCACCCTCAAGCACAAAATGACTGATAAAGCCCGTGCGATTAGCCAATTTCAGCGCTTCTATCAGCACCTGTTGCGCTTCAGCCTTGCGACCAAGCTGCCAGTGGAGCAGGTTGCACAGCAACAAATTGCGGTTTAAATCACTGACCAACTCCAGTTTTACCGCATACTGATTCAGCATGTTTAAAATGCTTTCCGCCTCTTCATACTGACCAAGCAATATCTGAGCACGGGCAATATTACGCCACTGATTCTGATTGAAGTGATTACTGAAACTTTCGGGTTTTTCTGCCTGAGCCAGCCATTGAGCCACTGAAATATGATCCTCCAGATGCTGCCAGATAATGATCCGCAATTTATCCGTATTCGTTCTCCAGTCCCGATGATAATGCCCATTACTCAACAAATTTTCACAACGGGTTAAATGGCGGCGGGCATTATCGATATCTCCCCGGATTAACGAACATTTCACCAGTTGAGACAGACATTGCAATTGTTGCTGAGGCTGAAAGTTAGACAATACCTCCAGACCATGCCGGGCCGCTTCCTCTGATTCATCAATACGTGCCCAACACCACAGAAGCTGGGAGCGAATACGCAACAGAAACTCATGCATCGGTAGCTGTTCCATATGTTGTTCACGAACCAGATCAAAAGCGTGTTTTTGGGTTTCATAAGCGCCCTGTAAATACCCCTGCGCCAGTAAAATTTCACTTTGCTGTAATAATGCCCATAAAGCATAGTGGTAGACATGACAGCGGCGGGCCAACTGCTCCGTCTGCTTCATCAATGCTAATGCCTGAGACAGCGCCCCCTTACAGTGCAACACTTCCCCTTTCACTGACATTGCGACAATACGGCCATATTCATTATCAGGCAGCAGAGCAGCCAGTGCTTTTTCAGCCAGTAAATCAGCGTCATCCGGTCGGCCATCATTAATCGCAACCTGAGCACGCAACGCGTCAAACTCTCCCAGTAGTTCAGCCTCAATCGTTATTTGTTTTTGCTTCAACGATTGCTCTGCCTGATTCAGTAACGCATTAACCTCATAATGACGATGCTGACTCTGCGCCAGCCATGCCTGTAACAGCACCAGACGCGGGTTTTCCAAGAGCTGTTCATAAGGCAACGCATTCATGCACTCTTCCAGTAGCGACAGTTGACTCTGGTTGAACAGTTCCCATGCATATTGCAGCAAAATATCGCACAATAACTTCGTATCCCCTGCTGCCAAAGCATGATGAATGGCTTCTCCCGGATACCCCTGCATCAACCAGCCTTCTGCCGCCATACTATGCAGCTTAGGCAAATCAGATGCCATTTCCCAATGACAACGCTGCCGAAGAAATGTTGCGAACAAGGGATGAAAACAAAACCATTCTCCGAAATCATCCATGCGCTGGATAAATAACCCCTGACGCTCAATATCTTCAAGGCGTTGCTGACCATTCTCCATGCCCGTCAGACAAACAATTAACCCATCATTCATTGAACGCAGGATAGAACTACGCAATAAAAATTCTCGCGTTCCCTGATCAACACGGTTTAAAACTTCATCCACCAAATAATCGGATAAATGGCCAGCATTAATACCTGAGAGGCGTTTGGCCGATATTTCTGCTGTATTACCAGCCTGACGGGCAGACAGAGCAATCAACTGCAACGCTGTTGCCCAACCGGCCACGTCATGACATAACTGCCTGCAATTATCCGCATCCAATGGGCTGGGCAGACGTTTATCAAAAAATTGCTGAGCCTCCTGATAGTTAAATGCTAACTGCTGGCTGTCAAACTCCAGTAATTGCTCACGTACCCGCAAGTTAGCAACTCCCAGAGACGGTAATTGACGGGAGAGAATAATCAGCGTGAGATTTTCCGGCTGATGACGGAGAAAAAAACGTATGGCTTCATGGATGAGATTATTTATTATCAGGTGATAATCATCGATCACCAGAAACAATGACTGTTTCCATTCATTCAATTCAATAAACAACTGTGCGAACAGCGCCGATAAATTGGCATACTGGTGTTTCTGCGCCAAAACCTCACTTTTGACACAATGCCCCTGTGTGGCCTGTTGAATCGCAGCAATCAGATAACTGGCAAAACGCTCCGGCTGATTATCACTATCATCCAGAGAATACCACCCCAGATTACCCTGCCCTGCCGACCACTGTGACATCAGCGTAGTTTTACCATATCCTGCCGGACTGGTTACTAATACCAAACGATAATTCTGTGCTTCATTGAGCTGCGCCAGCAGGCGCTCACGCATGACCATATGATTGAGGCGAAGGGGTCGACTGAGTTTCGATGGGATAAGCATTGATTTCCTCCCCTCACAAGCAATGAGTAGAACTGATCCCTGTAACCTTGTTGTCATGTTATTGAGAAATACAAATCAGTAACATTCATAAATAAACACCCAAATTTAGAGAAACGTGCGCCATTTGCAATTAGGTTAATTGATTAGATTGTGTTAAGTTGCACCCTGTCACATTCTTTAACTGAAACGTTTCTTTTTCCTGAATAAATTGCGAAAGCGCACGAAAAAATAGCTACGCCCTGATACTCATCCCCGCGAATATCCTGACAGGATGATGTTTCTTGTTCACTGAACCTTCAGCATATCAGACTCAATAATCTGCATATTTTCCTTATTCAGTGACAGGATGAAGACGCCATGAAAAAGCCCCAACTTGATAAAGCCGAATTCCAGGCTGCGCTGACCCGACAGTTACAACGCTTTGGCCTTGATTTAGCACAGGGAATAACAACACATCAGTGGTGGCAAACTATCAGTGCCACTCTTTTGGAATTACTGCCTGCTTATCGCCAAAATAATCACCATCAAATTGATAATCTTCCCCTTCCTGATGGCTCAAAAGGCAAACAACGGCATGTAAACTACATATCAATGGAGTTCCTGATCGGTCGTTTAACGGGTAACAACCTGCTGAATCTTGGCTGGTATGATGATGTTCAGGCGTATTTAGCCGAATATGGTGTGGTATTAAGTGATGTGCTGGAAGAAGAAATTGATCCTGCCTTGGGTAATGGTGGTTTAGGCCGTCTGGCCGCTTGTTTTCTTGATTCAATGGCGACAATTAATCAACCGGCAATCGGCTACGGCCTTAATTATCAGTATGGGCTGTTCCGGCAATCCTTCGAACAAGGGTTACAAATTGAAACTCCGGATGACTGGGAGCGCAATACCTATCCATGGTTTTACCGCAATATACAACTAAACGTTAATGTGAGTTTCGGTGGTGAAGTGGTCACAACAACCGATGGTGGTGAAATCTGGCGACCGGCTTTTACCCTGACCGGGGAAGCGTGGGATCTGCCTGTCGTTGGTTATAATAATGGTGTTATACAGCCGCTGCGCCTGTGGCAAGCAACATATGATAATCCCTTTGATTTATCACTGTTCAATGATGGGCAGTTCCTTCATGCGGAACAGCAGGGCATAGAAGCCACCAGCCTGACCAAAGTTCTTTATCCGAATGATAACCATCAGGCTGGAAAACGCCTCCGCCTGATGCAGCAATATTTTCAGTGTGCCTGCGCTGTAGCTGATATTCTGCGTCGTCACCAGCTGGCTGGTCGGAAAATACAGGCGCTACCGCAATACGAAGTGATACAGCTCAATGATACCCACCCCACAATCGCCATTCCTGAAATGATGCGTCTGCTGATTGATGATCACCAACTAGATTGGGATACAGCATGGAGCATTACCGGGCAAACCTTCGCTTATACTAACCACACCCTATTACCGGAAGGTTTGGAACGTTGGGATGAACATCTCATCATCGAATTACTGCCGCGCCACCATCGTATTATTCAAGAAATAAACAATCGTTTTCGTCAAACGGTGGAACAAAACTGGCCGGGTAACCAACAAATATGGGAAAAACTGGCAGTCATCCATGATAATCAGGTAAGAATGGCTAATCTTTGTGTTGTAGCCTGCTTTGCGATTAACGGTGTTGCCACATTACATTCATCTTTAATTGTGACGGATCTCTTCCCTGAATATCACCAATTGTGGCCTCAAAAATTCCATAACGTTACCAATGGCGTTACACCTCGTCGCTGGTTAAGACAGTGTAATCCAGCACTCTCTTCACTGATTGATCAGACATTAGGCCATGAATGGCTCAGTGATATTACTGAACTAAAAAGACTCGAACCCTACTCTGCTGATGCTGCTTTTCGTGAGGCTTATCGCACCGTCAAACAGAACAATAAAATCCGCCTTTCCAACTACATCAATAAAACAATGGGGCTTAAGCTAGACCCTCATGCCATTTTCGATGTACAGATCAAACGGCTGCATGAGTACAAACGCCAGCATTTGAACCTGCTGCATATCCTCTCACTTTATCGACAGATTCAGGAAAATCCGGCACTGGATATTTACCCGCGTGTTTTCCTGTTTGGGGCTAAAGCAGCTCCCGGCTACTATCTGGCAAAAAATATTATTTCAGCTATCAATCACGCAGCCGCAAAAATCAACCATGATCCGATCGTACGCGATCGCATAAAAATTGCCTTTATTCCTGATTACAATGTTTCGAAAGCTGAATTGATGATCCCAGCTGCCGATGTATCAGAACAAATCTCCACAGCAGGAAAAGAAGCCTCCGGTACTGGTAACATGAAACTTGCCTTGAACGGAGCACTAACTATTGGAACTCTGGATGGTGCAAATGTCGAAATTGCCGAACAGGTTGGCAACAACAATATTTTTATCTTTGGACATACAGTAGAAGAAGCAAAAACCTTACTGAGAGAGGGCTATGACCCCCAAAATATTCTCCAACAAAATAAGCAATTACAACAAATACTGAATTCTCTCGCCAGCGGTGAGTTCAGCCATGGAGATAAACAGGCATTTGATTTAATGCTACACAGCCTGATCGATGGTGGTGACCCTTATTTAGTATTAGCTGACTTTGCTTCTTACGGTGCCGCACATCAGCAAATTGATGAACTCTACCGTAATATCCCGTCTTGGACACAACGTACGATCCTTAATACTGCCCGTATGGGAACATTCAGTTCCGACAGAACTATTCAGGATTATCAACAACGTATCTGGCAGGTTAAGCAGGTAAAATAGAAGATCATAATGGAAAACAAAAGCCTCGATGATTTAGCAACAGAAGCTGGTATTGTCACTGAATATATTAATGCCTATGGCAAACCACAGGCTATTCCTTCTCAGATAAGGCATAGGATCCTGCAAGCCATGGGGGAAAATATACCGGTCAAAAGGCCGGTTTCTGATCCATCAGTTTCAACCTTACCCACAGTGAAAGTATTAATTATTGGCCAGTCATTCACTTTTAATCTGAATACCTCTGCCCAATATCAGTGGCAAATACAGACAGAACAAGGGATAAACCTGCGTGGAAATTGCCAATATCAACTGACACTGCCAGCCTCTTTGCCTTTGGGTTATCACACGCTTAGTTTAATCCCTTCATCAAGCCCCAAAGACGCGGTACAACGCCATGTTATGCAGATCATCATCGCTCCGGAACGCTGTTACGAACCAGAATCACTGATAAAAGGAAGCAAATTGTGGGGAGCCTGCATCCAGCTTTATACCCTGCGATCCGAAACTAATTGGGGAATGGGTGATTTTGGCGATCTGAAAAAAATGTTACGGGAACTGGCACAACGCGGCGGCGCTTTTATTGGCCTAAACCCGCTACATGCGATGTATCCTGTCATGCCTGAAAACGCCAGCCCTTATAGCCCTTCATCCCGCCACTGGTTGAATATCATTTATATTGATGTCAGTCAGGTAGAAGATTTCCAATCCAGTGCCAATGCTCAAGAGTGGTGGATGATGCCGGAAACCCAGCACAGAATTCAGAGTGTTCGCCAAACAGAATGGGTTGACTATTCCAGTGTGATGGCACTGAAAATGACAGCGTTGCGTTTGGCTTATCAACAATTCAATACTCGAAATGATACCGATCCCCTATATCTCTCATTCCGTCAATTCATTAATCAAGGTGGTAAAAGCCTGTACTCTCAGGCTGTCTATGATGCTCTACATTACAAACTATACAGTGAAAGTCACACCTATTGGGGTTGGCCCATCTGGCCTGAAAAATACCGCGACCCAGATAGTGATACTGTACTGAAGTTTTGTCACTCTCACCCACAAGAAGTGGAGTTCTTTCTTTGGTTACAATGGATTGCAGACAGGCAACTGGCTGATTGTTTACGTGAAAGTAAGAACCATGCTATGCCGATTGGTATTTATCGTGATCTGGCTGTTGGCGTGGCGCAAGGTGGTTCAGAAACCTGGGGTAACCGGGAACTCTATTGTATGGAAGCATCTATTGGTGCGCCGCCTGATATCATGGGACCACTAGGGCAAAATTGGGGGCTTCCTCCAATGAATCCTCATATATTACAGGCTCAGAATTATCAGCCTTTTATTCAATTACTGCGTAGTAATATGCGGCACTGTGGAGCATTACGCATTGATCATGTTATGGCACTGCTCAGGCTTTGGTGGATCCCTCAGGGAGAAACCGCAGCTCAAGGCGTTTATGTCCATTATCCTGTTGATGATTTACTGGCGATACTGGCATTGGAAAGCCAGCGCCATTGTTGCATGGTGATAGGCGAAGATTTAGGAATAGTACCAGAAGAGATTGTTGGAAAATTACGTGACCGTGGTATCTATTCTTATAAGGTTTTTTATTTCGAGCGCGACGGGCAAGGTGAATTTAAACCACCTGAGAAATATCAGACACAGGCCATGGCAACTATCACTACCCATGATTTACCGACATTAGGTGGGTTTTGGCAAAGTGGTGATCTGAAACTGGGTGAATCAATTGGGTTATATCCTGATAAGGCATTACTCACTGAGTTATATAATGAACGCGAACATTGTAAGCAAAAGCTATTACAGAGTTTAAATCATCATGGTTATCTCTCCGAATCAGCAAATATAGCAAACACGCTTACCTCATTGCAGCCAAAAATATCTTCATCACAGATACCAACATCCGTTAATCAAGGAATACACTATTATCTCGCTAGCTGTACCAGTGCCTTGTTGGGCTTACAACCTGAGGACTGGCTGAGTATGGAAAATCCGGTCAATGTCCCGGGTACAACTATGGAATATCCTAATTGGAGACGTAAATTAACCGTCACATTGGAAGACATGTTCAAAAATACAGACATAAATAATTTATTGGAAACAATAGATAAGCACAGAAGAAGAGTGTCATAACAACAGACAAAACAGGCAAAAAATATTGAACTTCGTACCCTTTATTCAGGTACGAAGTTTTGCTTTATCTTTACTCTTTGATAAATTTCAAACAGACCGTCACCCTTTCACACCACCAGCAGTCAATCCCCCAACTAACCAACGCTGGGCAAGCAAGAAAACTACTGTAATAGGTATAGCAGAAAGTACAGCGGCGGCGGCAAAGTCACCCCAGAGGTAATTTTGTGGGTGGAGATATTGCTGCATCCCCACAGCTAATGTGTAATTATCCACATCCCTTAACAATAACGATGCAACTGGTACTTCAGTAATCGCACCAATAAAAGACAGGATAAATACCACTGCTAATATCGGTACAGAAAGCGGTAACAATATCAAACGGAAAACCTGCCACGATGTAGCACCATCCAGCATGGCCGCCTCTTCTAAAGAACGATCTAACGTTTCAAAATAGCCTTTTATCGTCCACACATGCAGCGCAATTCCTCCCAGATAGGCAAAAATCACACCACCGTGGGTATTCAGACCGAGAAAAGGGATATATTCCCCCAAACGATCAAACAAAGCATACAAGGCCACCAATGACAAAACAGCGGGAAACATTTGAAAAATCAGCATGCCTTTCAATAAGGTGTTTTTGCCACGAAAACGCATACGAGCAAAAGCATAAGCACACGTTGTTGACAACGCAACAATGCCAGTCGCAGTAATTAATGCGACTTTTACAGAGTTCCATAACCACAGTATTACTGGGAACGGAGGAGGAGTAATGCGCCCATCAGAGGATTCAACACTGTAACCCAGCGCCAGTTTCCAGTGTTCCCAAGAAATCGACTCAGGGATCAAACTGCCCGTCGCGAAATTCCCCGGTCGTAAAGAGATAGCAATGACCATGAGTAATGGAAATAAAATCGAGGCGATAAAAATCAGCATGAATATATGCGTTGCCCATATTCGCCACCGCTGTGATCTAGATTGGACCATCGCCATGCCACTACCTCCTTAATCAATCAAATTTAATTCGTGTCGTTTTCAGATTAATGATTGCCAAAGCCCCCACCAACAAGAAGATTAACGTTGCTATCGCCGCTGCTAATCCAAAGTCCTGCCCTCCATCACCCTCAAAAGCAATACGATAGGTATAGCTGACTAATAGATCGGTATAACCCGCTGGTGTCGTTGTCCCAACATGATCCGGCCTGCCGTTGGTAAGCAATTGAATAAGAACAAAATTATTGAAGTTAAAAGCAAAACTGGCAATCATCAATGGTGTCAGAGGCTTAATTAACAAAGGAAAAGTGATATAGCGGAAATTCTGTAGCGGCCCTGCACCATCCATCGCGGAGGCTTCGTACAGATCATCAGGTATCGCTTTCAGCAGCCCCATACAAAGGATCATCATGTAGGGATACCCCAGCCATGTATTAACAATAATCAACATGGTCCTGGCCAGAGTCGGGTCAGTAAACCAATCCGGTTTCAAACCAAACAGCCCATTGAGCAGTAGATTCACCTCACCAAAACTCTGGTTAAATAATCCTTTAAAAATCAGGATAGAAATAAAGGAAGGTACAGCATACGGTAAGATAAGTAATACACGATAAATAGCTCTGCCTTTAAGAGCGTCCCACTGCACAATGCAAGCCAGAATCATGCCCAGTGCCACAGTCAATATTACCGTCAACAGAGAAAAGAGCACCGTCCAGACAAAAATGGAGAGAAAAGGTTTTTGAATCCCTTCATCCTGAATAACCCGCAGGAAATTTTTCCAACCAATGGAAACCGTAAACCCCGGACTCAACGTCTCATTACCCCATTCCCCTTTTGCATCAATGGATTGGTAAAAACCCGTCTCCATATTCGGGCGATATTTGACACCTGTCTGATTATTAATGAGGGTGTGTCCATCTTTCTCCAGAGCATAAAGGGAATGTATACCGGAAAACTGCCGTAAAGAACTCATGCGCAATCTACTGTTATCCGGCAGAAGTACTGTTATTTGCCCTAATGCCTGCCGGTTCTGCGTAATGGTACGCAACGTGGCAGCGTCATGATTAAAGGGGGTTACCTGTTCATATAATGGTAGAATGATTTTTTCTTTATCAGATAAAGAAAAAGGCTCAGATACCAATACATTCGAACTATCAGCGACATTTAATACCAAAATCCACTGTTGATCCTGGGGGTAAAGTTTGAAATTAAATGACTGGCCTGTTTGATATTGTCTACTCATCAATACAGCCTGAGCCCGCTCAAGGGTAAGTTGGTTGGTACTGCTATAGTTTGTAAAAGCAATCGTAATGGTACAAACAAGCGGGAACAGAACAAACAATAACATCGCAGCAATACCCGGGTAGGTATAACGCCAGGCATAAGACTTACTATTAGCGAAAACATAAACACCACTACCCAGTAATACCAGTATCAGAATCGCAAACAGGTATTCCCCTTGTGCGTACATCAACACAATCAAATAACCGGTAAAAAACAGGCTCAGCCCCACCGCAAACCATTTCAGGACAGAACGTGGCCACCATACATTTTTGTTCAACCTTGCTGACATTATGCACTTCCTGTTACTAGAAATTTATTACCTGCGAGCCTATTCCCACGAACCTGTTTTACTGAGATTCAATGAGAAAATCTTTCCTCCGATAAATAAAAAGCCTCCTTCAAAAGAAGAAGACTAATGCACGTTTATTTTACAATTCGAGCCTCTGCATCATTGAGAGCCGCATCTACAGGTTGTCGGCTGCTGATTGCATTAAGTACTGCACTACGCATGGCGTACCAAAAACTACTCATTTGTGAAATATTCGGCATGATTTCACCTTTCTTGGCATTGTTCATCGTGGCAGCAATGCGTGGATCTTTGGCAAGAATATCCTGATAAGACTTCAACGCTACCGCACCCAGCGGCTTATCTTTATCCATCATTGCTAAGCCATCATTAGTCAGCAGGTAGTTTTCCAAAAACTCCTTGGCCAGCTCTTTATTGGGGCTGGCTGCGTTAATTCCTGCGCTTAAAATGCCAACAAAAGGTTTAGAAGGTTGGCCTTTAAAAGTCGGCAGCAGAGTAACACCGTAATTAATTTTACTTTTGTCGATGTTCCCCCATGACCAAGGACCATTAATAGTCATTGCTGTCGTACCTTTATTAAAGGCAGCTTCAGCAATGGAATAATCGGTATCAGCACTAAGGTGTTTGTTTTTTACCAGACTGACTAAAAATTCCAGACCGGCTTTAGAACCAGTATGATTTACCCCGCTATCTTTAATATCGTAGGTATCCCCCTGCCTCTTAAAAGCATATCCACCATCAGCAGCAATCAGGGGCCAGACGAAATAAGGCTCCTGAAGATTGAACATGATCGCATTTTTCCCCTGCTTTTTTAGCTCGTTATCTAACATAGGAATTTCTTCCCATGTTAAGGGTGGTGACTTAACTAAGTCTTTATTGTAAATAAGAGAAAGAGCTTCAACCGCAATAGGGTAGCCAATCAATTTGCCTTCATAACGAACTGCATCCCAGGTAAAGGGAAATAGTTTGTCCATAAAATTCTTATCAGGCGTAACCTCCGCCAGTAATCCCGACTGTGCGTAGCCCCCAAAGCGGTCATGTGCCCAGAAAATGATATCCGGACCATCTCCCACCGCCGCAATCTGAGGATATTTTTCTTCCAGTTTATCAGGATGTTCAACACTGACTGAAATTCCCGTATCCTGCATAAATCTGTCACCAACCTGCGCCAGACCGTTATATCCCTTATCCCCATTGATCCAAATTACCAGCTTACCTTCTTCCAGTTTTGCGAAAGCAGGAACAGAAAGTACCCATGTAGATAAAACGGAAAGCATCAGTGCACGAGCACCTATTTTTGAGATTCTTTTTGTCATCATTCCGTCCTTTTCAGTATTTGCTGATTTAAGATGAATTTTTCACTACACCGCCAGAAAATATTTCACAGTGTGCAATTAATAGAAAGCAGACTCATCCTCCCCCTGTCTACGCCTCTCATCAAATGAGTGTGAACGTGATTACAAAAGCACTGTAAACCATGCCACCAGCCTTAAAAACGCACCAATTTCTGGAACTAAAATCACATTTTATTTCGTGAAATATCAAGGGATTTTGTAATCCTACTAATCTCATCCTCCTAATCCCTCCTCCATAAAAAACGATAAAATGGAGGATTTTTATTCCTGTTATTTTGCACACAATCCGGCCATCTACTTTTCACTACAAACCAGGATGGCAACTCCGAGGGAAACACATGTCCAGCGTCACACTTCGTAATGTATCTAAGGCTTATGGTGAAAATGTTATTTCCAGAAATATCAATCTTGAGATTGATGAAGGGGAATTTGTGGTTTTTGTTGGTCCATCGGGATGTGGAAAATCGACTTTATTAAGAATGATTGCCGGTCTGGAAGATGTTACGTCCGGTGAAATGCTGATTGCAGGCCAAGTAATAAATGATGTACCGCCCGCTAAACGTAGTATCGGCATGGTTTTTCAATCTTATGCACTTTACCCCCATTTATCCGTAGCAGATAACATGTCTTTCGGCCTGAAACTGGCAGGTATTAAAAAAAGTGAGATTCAAAAACGGGTAGAGAAAGTCGCAGAAACTCTCCAGCTAGCTCATCTATTGGATCGCCGTCCAAAAGCACTATCCGGTGGCCAGCGTCAGCGAGTGGCTATTGGCCGTACTCTGGTCGCCGAACCCAATATTTTTCTACTGGACGAACCTCTCTCCAATCTGGACGCTGCCCTGCGAGTTCAGATGCGTATCGAAATTTCACGTCTGCATAAGCGTCTACAACGCACCATGATCTACGTCACCCATGATCAAACCGAGGCCATGACATTAGCAGACAAAATCGTTGTATTGGATGCCGGCAATATTGCTCAGGTTGGTAAACCTCTCGAAATTTATCACTACCCGGCTAACCGTTTTGTAGCCAGCTTCATGGGTTCTCCAAAGATGAATTTCTTACCAGTCAAAGTCTCTGCAACCGCTGTTGATCAAGTACAGATCAGCCTGCCTAATGGGCAACATGTCTGGCTTCCGGTAGAAAGTAAGGGAGTTACCATCGGGAGTAATGTGTCTCTGGGTATCCGACCGGAACACCTTTTACCCAGCGATGTCGCTGACGTAACGCTGACAGGAACTGTACAGATAGTAGAGCAGTTAGGAAGTGAAACTCATATCCATATCCACATATCAACCATCCGTCAAAATCTCGTTTATCTCCAGCCTGATATTGTTCTTGTAGAAGAAGGGGCGACCTTCACTATCGGATTAGCCCCTCATCGTTGTCATCTGTTTCGGGAAGACGGAACAGCATGCCGGCGCCTATACAGAGAACCAGGGGTTTAAAACCTCGCTATAAAAAAATAACAGGAGAACAATTATGCGCATCTTACCTCTCTCATTACCTTTGCTTGCTGGATTATTTTCCATGCAGGCCGCTGCGGTAGACTTCCACGGTTATGCCCGTTCAGGTATCGGCTGGACAGGACGTGGCGGTGAGCAAAAATGTGCTCAAAGTACAGGGGCACAGAGTAAATACCGCCTCGGAAATGAATGTGAAACCTATGCTGAATTAAAATTGGGGCAAGCACTATGGCAACAAGAAGATAAACGCTTCTATTTCGATACTAATCTGGCCTACAGCGCGGCTCAGAAAAGCGATAATGAATCGGTCAACCCAGTATTCCGTGAAGTGAATGTACAGGGAACTAACCTGATTGACTGGTTGCCAGGTTCAACACTGTGGGCCGGTAAGCGTTTTTATCAACGTCATGATGTACATATGATCGATTTCTATTATTGGGATATTTCTGGTCCCGGAGCCGGTTTGGAAAATATTGACCTTGATTTTGGCAAACTTTCTCTCGCCGTGACACGCAATACTGAAAGTGGCGGTTCATATCACTGGGTTGATAATAAAAATCAAAATACCGAAACCTCTAATGATGTTTTTGATGCCCGGCTTGCTGATCTCCCCATCAACAGCGGTGGTGTACTCGAATTAGGTGTTGATTACGGGCGGGCTAATCCACGTAAGGGTTATCATTTGGCCAAAAACGCTTCTAAAGATGGGATAATGCTGACGGCTGAACATACCCAAAGCATGTTGGATGGGTTCAATAAACTTGTTGTTCAGTATGCGACTGACTCTATGACTTCCAATAATAATGGTCGTTCCGCGGGAGCCAGTACCGACAATAATGGTCATATGCTGCGCGTGATAAATCATGGAGCCATCAATCTGGCTGAAAAATGGGACTTAATGTACGTCGCTATGTACCAAAATATTGATCGCGACAATCGTAACGGCACCACTTGGTATACCGCCGGTATCCGCCCGATGTACAAATGGACACCAACCATGAGTACGTTAATGGAGGTTGGCTACGATAATGTCAAATCTCAGCGTACCAAAGCGATTAACGACCAGTACAAAATCACTCTGGCCCAACAATGGCAGGCAGGCGATAGCATCTGGTCCCGTCCGGCGATTCGTTTGTACACCACTTATGCTAAATGGAATGAAAAATGGGGTTATGCCAACAAAACTCCCGGTTATAACGATGGGTTAGCTTATCGTGATACAACTGAGCACCATTTCAGCCGTGGTAAGAATGATGAGTTCACGTTTGGTGCTCAATTTGAAGCCTGGTGGTGATTGTGGTTAAGGGTGAAACGATGAAAACCAAACTAATTACTCTCTTCTATTACAGTATTCTCTCCTGCATAAGCCTCCCCTTAGTAGCTTATGCCGCAGGTACTGTCTCTGAGAAGACTATGATTAACCCGGAAGTAAGCAACAACGTAGCTTATTCCATACCTGCTTCTGTTTTACAGAAGCAGGTATGGAAACCGATGAAGCTCCCAGCAATGCACACAATTGTACTCAGTCAGACTTCACCTCAGATTAACGAAGGAAATATTCAGGGAGCAATTGCCACTCTTGCTTTACCGGCCAGTCAGGGTGCCCTGAAAATCACGTTGAGCAGCCTGATAAAAGATAAGCAGGTCTATTTACCTAACGTGTTGGTATTTGATGAAAAATTTCAGCCTGTTGCACTTTATGCAAGCCATTCTTTTTCCTATCAACAACCGGGGATCTTCTCGGGGGAACGGGTTGAAAGAACATTAAAAATAACGCCAGTATCAGGGCAGAAAAATATATATTTGCTGATTTACACTACCCATGCAGACCTGCAAACATCGACAAAAATGGTTGACCCAGCCAAAGCCTATGCTCAGGGAGTAGGTAACGCGGTTCCCAATATTCCAGACCCAATAGCTCGCCATACTGATACCGGAATTTTAACGCTGAAAGTGACGTCAGAACGAACTACCGAAAACGTATTAGCTGATCATACTTTTGTAGATCCAAATCCTAATAGGGTGCCTAAATCTATTTCCGGTGAAACAGAACAGCACTTCAATGAGGCTATCAAGAAAGCGATCAAAAATGGAGATATAAATAAGGCACTGACTCTGTTAGATGAAGCTGAACGCCTTGGTTCATCAAGTGCACGAGAAACATTTATCAAAATGATAAAGAGTAAAAGATCTACCTGAACCGGTACAAATTAAAGCCACCCGTTTAGTAGGAAGAAAACGGATGGCTTTAATCATTATTACTCATCATATTTAGTCATTAAATTCTGTATTTACGATTGACTCAACCAGTACTTTACCACTACGCGTGAGTTTAATTTTGTCATCATCAAAAAATAGCAACTGACGCTCTGCCAAATCACATAATTTATTATAAATACGTTTGTTTTCTTTTATCGCATGACCAAATCTTTGCCGGTGAATATCATTGTCTACCGGCTGGCAGGTCGATAACGCCATTTTAATAGCATTCGCTTCCTGCCTTTCTGCTGACATACCCGTCACAGAAGCAACAGGCAAAATATGATTATTCACTGCTTCGCGATAACACTTGTAATCGGTGAGGTTCACCATTTCAGCGGAACGGCATTTAGAACTGCCACCCAATCCAATAGCAACTTCCGGATGTTGTTTATCCTGATCAGTAATAATGCCTTTCCACTTTTCTGGCTCTGTATCTTTGCGATAAAAATACATTGTCGGATGTTCAGAGTAATGGCTATCAAATAAATTATCGATAACATTGCGCATCTGATATTGCTCACCAAGGCTTGGAAACATATTTGTAGAAAGTTTACTGCCTTTATTGGCTCCGGTATCAATACGGTTTGTTCCAGCAGATGTTGTTTCAACTGGTGTAATTTCAATTGGCACCATTTTCTTTTGCCACAAGGCTTTTTTTTCCTCTGAGACACCGGTCCGCGTTTCCATGAAATCTTTTATATGCAGCTTCGAGCAGACAATATGAGACAACTCCAGTTCCAGCGCTTTTCTGATGTCATACTCAACATCTTCAACTCTCTGTTGTAATAAACCATAAATTAAATCTACGCTGGTCCACTCAATACCGGTTTCTCTGGCGTTTTTTATTACCTCAAAACATTCCCAGGAAGAGTGCTTCCTGCCAGAAGAATAAATAATATCATCGTTGAAAGACTGAGCACCAAAAGACAGTTTACTGAACCCTAGTTTGTGCAGAAAAGCCAGATAATGGCTGTCTAAAGTGCCCGGCTCTCCTTCGAATCTTAGTGTTGCATGACTAAAGTTAAAGTGTTCCCGATAAAACACCATTAACCGTTCCAATTCATCAAAAGGTAATAGCGATGGAGTCCCTCCGAAAATATTAAATTCACCGATTGGCACACTCGCCAGATTAGGCACTTTTTGTAACCACATTCTGGCTTCCATGATATTGAGGTCGACGACTTCCTTAAATACCTGAGATGACTCTTCTCTGTGTGTCCTGACCACAATCTTAGGAAACTGGCAAAAATGGCAAATATATCGGCAGGTAGGTATATAGGCCCAGAGATGAATGGGATATCCGGTAGAAAGTTCACTATTCAATGCTTCAAGAAAACGTTGATGCGGGTAATTTTCAATATCTCCGGGAAAAATATGACACCCGAATGGGTCACGATAAACATAAGAAAGAAGGGATTGATTACGCTTATCAGAAAGTACATCAATAATATCGGGCCGTGGATATTTTTCGTCTATCTTATTCAGTGAATACAGTGCTTGCTCTATCATCAGAAAACCCCTCCATTAGCAAAATAGTTATGGGCTGTTCCTGATTCCCTGTCCTCACAGAAGTAGTAAACATAATTAATAAATTTATCTGGCTGCTGCTTCAGAATAGCGTCGAGACAAGGCGGTAACTCCGGCGGATAACCTATACTTTGATCCACATGTTTACGCAGGCTGGCGAATATTTGCTGTCTGAATTCGAAATAAAGCCGGTAGGATGGCGTTTTATAAGCGTGTATCGGTTTAAAATCGATAATACGGGCGGTCGATTTTATTTCATGAATGCGTTCATACAGTTTCTGAGCCACCAGAGCCGTAAAAAAATCAATGATGGCGTCTTTCTGTAATAAATCAGGATTAAGCAATAAAGGTAATATAATATTTTTAGGTACATAATCTTTAATAGAATAATCCCATGCCATTTTCCCTTCTTCTGGTGTGAGATCTCCATACGGTATATTTTCATCCGGTGGTCGGATATCTTTCATGGTTATAATGCCATCAGCCCCATAAGCCTTGCCGATGATCACTTCACCCAGCAAATTATCGACCCGCCTGCTATTAATCTCAACTCTGGAGTAGTGCGCATAAGTTGGCTTACCACCATAAGCAATAACTTTAATACCGAAATCCCAGTCATCCGACAGGTGTTGCACAAACGCGCCATCATGTAATTGGTAAAAAATTTCGATGCCACCCACCTTATCGTATAAGTCCCTTTCAACAGCAAAACCTTTACCATCAGGAAACCCACCAAATAGAGAGAAAGAAAACTCACGACAAAGTAATGTCTTTCTTATCTGTTCATACAAAACAGGACGATGTAAAAACTTTTCGGGATCATAGAAATAATTACACGTCCCCAAATCAGCCTTATCCATCGTCATTTTTTTTATGAGCTGATAAATCCATTGGTTATCAACCGTACAATCTGCATCAGCAGACAGAATATAAAAACGTTGCTCCAGCTGATATTTATTATCCCGCTCTTTACTCCTCTGACTGGCAAAATCCATTCCGCATTTTCTGGCGGAAGAAACCCCCTGCTCTTTTTCTTCTATAACATACAGATTCAATAACGGATTAGCTTCTCTAAATTCTTTAATAACGTTCAGGGAGTTGTCTGTTGAATTATTATCAACTATAACAACCTCATAAGTGTCCTTATTTAATTCCCCTGATTCATCATATTGGTTAAAAAGAGAAGTTAATACAATATTCAATCTTTTCTCTTCATTAAAGACAGGTAACACAACAGAAATAACGACATCTTTTTCCATCACTTCATTCATCATATTCACCTTTTATCTGAAAAGAAAATGTCATCCAGAATACGATGAGACAATAACTCCCTTCCTAATTTGTAATTATGCTCCGCATATCTTTTCATATTTACTGGATCTTTGAGAAATGCATAAACTTCATTAATAAACTCTTTATCCGGCACTCCATCATTTTCTTTGCTGATATTCATCACTGGAGAAAGGAAACCCTTATTACCATACACCTCATCATAATATTCATAGCTGGTCGTGATATAACATTTACTTTGACAGATTGCTTCCCCGATAGGGTTCCCGTAGCTATCATAATCATATGAAGTCAAGAATGATATTAAATCTGCTGAATGTATCAGATCCTCAACTGTAAACTCGGATGTATTATGGTAAAAATCATGGCATAAGCTACCGACAAAGATAACATAATCTTCTACATCATAATTTTTCACCATATCTCTTAACTGATGATAATGACATACATCTTCATTGATATTACCCGCCACAAGTAAATATATTTTTATATCATCCTGACTGAATAGTCTGTTAAGCTCTTTGATCAGGATAATATCTCTGTCCAATCTCTTCTGTGGAATAATCCTGGTGATTCTTGATATAACCACATCATTTTTACTGATACCAAATCGATGCCTGATATTTTTCCTAGAAGTCAGGCGTTCAAAGTCATAACTATTAGGTAGGACATTGATATCTAAATCATATCCACACCATTCTAATAAATGTGATTTTGAAGTCTGGTTTAAAGTAAAGTATTTTATATACGGTGAGTCAACAGGTTTTATTGCAAATTCGTAAGGTGGTGCGCCATATTTCTCAGCGGATGTCTCACTATTCCACATCAAATCATGATCACGCCAAAAAACAAATTTATCAAGATCAAATTGTTGCCCATATTTATCGATAGCTTTATACAAGGCTTTGGTATAAACAATATTTTCTGGAATAGTTCCATTTTCTACAATGAGATAACCAATACGATTTTCCAGCCAGAATTCCAGAATTGAATCCGAAAGCGCATCAGAAACTTTTTCGACCCTTTCTTTTAAGTTTCTTAATTCACCATCTTCAATCACTTTATTATTTCTTATCATGACATCAAAAACATCAGTAAGAAAATTAATATTATAATCAGGAAGATAAAAAATATTTACAACTCTAACCAATTCTAATAACTCACCAAATAATGAGCACTCATCTTTATATTCCTTATTAAAATTTCCTTTATCAATTTTTATATCATAACCTAAATCCATGAAAATTCTTTTCTTACTGTTTTTCAAAAAACCTGCAAGTTTAATTGATTCAACAACAATTCCGGACATCGGAACACCATCAAAGGAGATTATCAATACATTACAAGAACCGTCAATATTCACTTTCACCTCCACATAATTTAATAATTAAATGGAAACAATAATATATAATATTTTGAAGTTAAACTGACAGGGTATTATTTCATGAAAACATGATCAAAAATAGCGAACTGTGATATTTCTAATAAAAATCCATTAATACAGTGAGTTCTATATACTTATTTTAATAATCGTTCTAAATATATCATTTTTTACTATTTATCTTAGAAAAAGGAATATCTCTTGGTTTATTGGCTATCATTTTCGCCATTTTTTCAATGGAATCTGTCCGCAATATATATAACCGTCTCAAGGAAAAAGGATTATCTCCCAATTTAACTTTTCCCTGCACAGTTGTAACCGCCAAATGAAAACCTGCATTTCTAGCCGCTTTCATCGCTGACATATTATAGCCGCCAAAAGGGTAGGAAAGATAAATTACATGGGGGTTAAATTGTGATAATGCCCGGCGAGAACGTTCGAAATCATACAGAATATTCCGGTATGAACGCTTGAATAATATGGGCTTCTTATTTTTACCTAATCGATGCAAGAAATGAGTATGGGATTGAAAATCAAAAACATCCTGCATAGATAACAATTCATTAAGACTCAAAAATTGTAGGTTATTGGGATTCCATTTCTGAGGATGGCGTTTGATTCGGGATGAAATGATAAAAAGTGTCGCCTTTTGTTCATTTTTTTTCAGTATTGGGTAAGCATACCGATACACTGACTTCAATCCATCATCAAAAGTCAAAGCAACGACTTTCGCCGGCAGGTTAACTACTCCTTTCAAGTACCCTTCCAGCTCATAGAGTGAAATCGTGGTATAACCAGCCTGTTTTAAGTAATCCATTTGATTACTGAAGGCGTTCAAAGATGTGGTTGTTGATGTGTGCAGAAAACGCTTATTCTCTTTCTCCTCAAGGATATGATGGTATGTCAGCACGGGTATGCCATTATCCTGTTCAGCATCCTGAGCACGAATATAACCCAGACGTCCTCCCAGATTAATTTCATACCAGATATTATGCTTAATATCCTGTACCTTATCCTGAATTGGATAACGGAGATCTGCTGCCAGTACTGCAATTGGCTTACTATCGGCTTTCAGCGTGCTGTAAACCTTCGTTGACTGAAAGGTAGCTAAACCCTGAGTGATTTTATTATTGAAGATGGGGAAAGGATCACGGGGAAATGAGGCTTTTTTTATTTCTTTTAAATGGTTTTTAGCAATGTAACCTTTCCCATTACCAAACCTAAATACGTAATAATCACTGTCTTCTCCTTCATCCTGAGCTACTTTCAGGCTCTGCCCTTTCCTGAAGATGCCAACCTGAATCACATGTTCTCCGATCAAGGCATAAATTTCGCTGTCTCTGATTACCTCCATATAACGATAGCTTTCCCCATCAGGCTGATACGCTGCGACCTGATTAGAGAAAAAGAAGAATGACAGCAAGAAAATCATGGCAGCAACATTAACGATTTGTCTCATTCTGTTTTCCATCCAAAATAAAAATGCCCTCTACCAGAGAGGGCATTTTATGATTAGTGATACGAATGATGTATCCTACTCATCATGGTATTACTCGTTGGAGCTACTACCGAAACCTGCGTTCAACAATTCAGCAAGGTTTGCAGTGGCTTCGTCAACAGTCACTTGTGGTGCTTCAACCACTTCGTTCTGGTGACGACGACGCATACGATCCTGATGGTAAGCATAACCTGTACCCGCAGGGATCAGACGACCCACAATGACGTTCTCTTTCAGGCCACGCAATTCATCACGTTTACCAGCAACCGCTGCTTCAGTCAGTACGCGGGTTGTTTCCTGGAACGACGCCGCAGAGATGAAGGATTCTGTTGCCAGTGATGCTTTGGTAATACCCAACAAATCACGGTGGAAGGTCGCAGGGACTTTGCCATCTTGATCCAGTTTACGGTTAGCAACTTTAACGCGTGCGTATTCAACCTGCTCGCCTTCAAGGAATTCAGAGCTTCCCGCGCTTGCAATGGTCACTTTACGCAGCATCTGACGAACGATAACTTCAATGTGTTTATCGTTAATCTTAACGCCTTGCAGACGGTAAACTTCCTGAACTTCGTTAGTGATGTAACGAGCAACGGCATGAACGCCACGCAGACGCAGAATGTCGTGTGGAGATTCTGGGCCATCGGAGATCACGTCACCACGTTCAACAACCTCACCTTCGAATACGTTGAGCTGACGCCATTTAGGGATCATCTCTTCGTAAGCATCACTACCATCCAGTGGGCTGATTACCAGACGGCGTTTACCTTTGGTTTCTTTACCGAAGGAAACGATACCGCTGATTTCTGCCAGGATAGCAGGCTCTTTCGGACGACGTGCTTCGAACAGGTCTGCAACGCGTGGCAGACCACCGGTGATATCTTTAGTACCGCCAGATTCCTGAGGAATACGCGCCAGCGTGTCACCCGCAGAGATAGATATGCCATCTTCCAGCTGAACAATCGCTTTACCCGGTAGGAAGTACTGAGCAGGCATATCTGTACCTGGGATCAGAACGTCGTTACCCTGAGCATCAACGATTTTCAATGCCGGACGCAGGTCTTTACCGCTACCGGTACGCTCTGCACTGTCCAGAACCACCAGTGATGAAAGGCCGGTCAGTTCGTCTGTCTGACGGGTAATGGTCTGGCCATCTACCATGTCAGAGAACTGGATGATACCGGACACTTCACTCACGACTGGCATGGTGTGTGGATCCCAGTTAGCAACGGTTTCACCGCCGGCAACTTTCTCGCCATCACCTTTTGACAATACGGAGCCGTAAGGCACTTTATAGCTTTCTTTAGTACGACCGAAATCGTCAATCAGGCGCAATTCGGTATTACGGGAAGTAATAACCAGTTTGCCCGCTGAGTTGGTAACGAATTTCGCGTTGGTCAGTTTCAATTGACCTTTGTTACGTACCTGAATGCTGGATTCTGCTGCCGCACGAGATGCCGCACCACCGATGTGGAACGTACGCATCGTCAGCTGTGTACCCGGCTCACCGATTGACTGTGCCGCGATAACACCAACTGCTTCACCTTTGTTGATGATATGACCACGAGCAAGGTCACGTCCGTAACAGTTCGCACAGACACCGAAGTCAGTTTCACAACTAACTACAGAACGTACTTTCACGCTGTCAACGGAGTTTTCTTCTAACAGATCACACCATTTTTCGTTCAGCAGAGTGTTACGTGGAACCAGAATGTCCGCAGAACCCGGTTTCAGAACGTCTTCCGCAGTCACACGACCCAGTACACGCTCACGCAGAGGTTCTTTAACGTCACCACCTTCGATAACCGGAGTCATCATGATGCCATTATGAGTACCACAGTCATCTTCAGTAACAACCAGATCCTGAGCAACGTCAACCAGACGACGGGTCAGATAACCGGAGTTCGCAGTTTTCAGTGCGGTATCCGCAAGACCTTTACGAGCACCGTGGGTTGAGATGAAGTACTGAAGTACGTTCAGACCTTCACGGAAGTTCGCGGTGATTGGGGTTTCGATGATGGAGCCATCTGGCGTTGCCATCAGACCACGCATACCCGCCAACTGACGAATCTGAGCAGCAGAACCACGAGCACCGGAGTCGGCCATCATAAAGATGTTGTTGAAGGAAACCTGTTGTTCTTCTTCGCCCTTGCTGTTAATCACAGTTTCAGAAGAGAGGTTTTCCATCATCGCTTTAGCAACACGTTCGTTTGCCGCCGCCCAGATATCGATAACTTTGTTATAGCGTTCGCCCGCAGTTACCAGACCTGACTGGAACTGTTCCTGAATTTCAGCAACTTCAGCTTCTGCTTCCGCGATGATGCCTTCTTTCTTCTCAGGAATAACCATGTCGTCAATACCTACGGATACCCCTGAACGGGCAGCGTAAGCAAAACCGGTATACATGGTCTGGTCAGCTAAGATAACGGTTGGTTTCAGGCCCAGCACACGGTAACAGGTATTCAGCATCTTAGAGATTGCTTTTTTACCCAGTGGCTGGTTAATCAGTGAATATGGCAGACCACGCGGTACAATCATCCACAGGATGGCACGACCGATAGTGGTATCAACCAGACCTGTATTAACCGTAACGTTGCCTTCGCCATCTCTCACTTCTTCAGTGATACGAACTTTGACACGGGCATGCAGAGAAGCCAGACCTGCGCGGTATACGCGTTCTGCTTCTTTAGGACCGGTCAGAACCATGCCTTCGCCTTTCGCGTTAACACAGTCACGGGTCATGTAGTACAGACCCAGTACAACGTCCTGAGATGGAACGATGATTGGTTCACCGCTCGCCGGAGACAGGATGTTGTTGGTAGACATCATCAGCGCACGCGCTTCCAACTGGGCTTCCAGTGTCAACGGTACGTGAACAGCCATCTGGTCACCATCGAAGTCGGCGTTATAAGCCGCACACACCAATGGGTGCAACTGAATAGCTTTACCTTCGATCAGAACCGGTTCAAATGCCTGAATACCCAGACGGTGAAGGGTTGGTGCACGGTTCAGCAGAACCGGATGCTCACGGATAACCTCATCAAGGATATCCCATACAACCGCTTCTTCGCGCTCAACCATTTTCTTAGCTGCTTTGATGGTAGTCGCCAGACCACGCAGTTCCAGCTTGCCGTAGATAAATGGTTTAAACAGCTCCAGTGCCATCTTCTTAGGAAGACCACACTGATGCAGGCGCAGGTATGGACCTACGGTAATTACAGAACGGCCTGAGTAGTCAACACGTTTACCCAACAGGTTCTGACGGAAACGACCCTGTTTACCCTTGATCATGTCAGCCAGGGATTTCAGAGGACGTTTGTTGGAACCTGTGATTGCGCGACCACGACGACCGTTATCCAGCAATGCATCAACCGCTTCCTGCAACATACGTTTTTCGTTACGTACGATGATGTCTGGCGCAGCCAGATCCAGCAGGCGTTTCAGACGGTTGTTACGGTTGATAACGCGACGATACAGATCGTTCAGGTCAGACGTTGCGAAACGGCCGCCATCCAGAGGAACCAATGGACGCAGATCCGGTGGCAGAACTGGCAGAACAGTCAGAACCATCCACTCTGGTTTGTTACCAGACTGAATGAAAGCTTCCAGCAGCTTGATGCGCTTGGTCAGTTTCTTACGCTTGGTTTCAGAGTTAGTTTCGTTCAGCTCTTCACGCAGAGTTTCACATTCGTTTTCCAGATCGATGTTTTTCAACAAAGATTGGATCGCTTCTGCACCCATTTTTGCGTCGAACTCATCACCGAACTCTTCCAGTGCATCCAGATACTGCTCCTCAGTCAGGATCTGACTGCGCTCAAGACTGGTCATGCCGCCTTCTACAACCACATAGGATTCGAAGTACAGTACGCGTTCGATGTCGCGCAGTGGCATATCCAGCAGCAAGCCGATACGGGATGGCAGTGATTTCAGGAACCAGATGTGAGCAGTCGGAGATGCCAGTTCAATGTGACCCATACGTTCACGGCGAACTTTAGTCTGAGTGACTTCAACACCACACTTCTCACAAATCACACCACGGTGTTTTAAGCGCTTGTATTTACCACACAAGCATTCGTAATCTTTTACCGGCCCGAAAATACGCGCACAGAAAAGACCGTCACGCTCAGGTTTGAACGTACGGTAGTTAATGGTTTCCGGCTTTTTTACTTCCCCGAATGACCACGAACGGATCATATCTGGAGAGGCCAGAGCAATTTTGATCGCATCAAACTCTTCGGTCTTGGTTTGCGCTTTCAGAAACTTCAATAAGTCTTTCACGAAATGGCTCCTGTCGGAGTTAGACCTGTTAGGTGAGTGGCCCATGCCACTCCCCCCTTGTAACCAGTGTAACCACTGGCTGGCAGACTGCCCGATCCTATGTTATTTCAACATAAGGCGGGCAGTGCCAGCGGAAAACGATGATTTATTATTCGTCTTCCAGCTCGATGTTGATACCCAAGGAACGGATTTCTTTCAGCAATACGTTGAAAGACTCCGGCATACCTGGTTCCATCTGGTGGTTACCGTCCACGATGTTTTTATACATCTTGGTACGACCGTTAACGTCATCAGACTTAACGGTAAGCATTTCTTGCAGAGTATAGGCAGCACCGTATGCTTCCAGTGCCCACACTTCCATCTCCCCGAAACGCTGACCACCGAACTGTGCTTTACCACCCAGCGGCTGCTGAGTAACCAAGCTGTAAGAACCGGTAGAACGGGCGTGCATCTTGTCATCAACCAAGTGGTTCAATTTCAGCATGTACATGTAACCAACGGTTACCTGACGCTCGAATTGCTCACCAGTACGGCCGTCAAACAGTGTGATCTGACCGGAAGTCGGCAGGCCACCCAGTTGCAACAGCTCTTTGATTTCAGTCTCTTTCGCACCGTCGAAGACTGGCGTTGCGATTGGCATACCTTTTTTCAGGTTCTCAGCCAGACGCATGACTTCGTCGTCAGTGAAAGTATTCAAATCAACTTTCTGACGGGTGTCATCACCCAGATCATAAGCTTTCTGGATAAATTCACGCAGTTTGGCAACTTCCTGCTGCTGTTTCAGCATTGCATTGATCTTGTCACCAATGCCCTTCGCCGCCATACCCAGGTGAGTTTCCAGAATCTGACCGATGTTCATACGTGATGGTACGCCCAGCGGGTTCAGTACGATGTCAACAGGAGTACCGTTTTCATCGTAAGGCATGTCTTCGATTGGGTTGATCTTAGAGATTACACCCTTGTTACCGTGACGACCTGCCATCTTATCACCAGGCTGGATCTGACGTTTCACTGCCAGATAAACCTTAACGATTTTCAGTACGCCAGGTGCTAAATCATCACCCTGAGTGATCTTACGGCGTTTAGCATCCAGTTTTTTCTCGAACTCAGCTTTCAGTTCGTCATACTGTTCTGCCAACTGTTCCAACTGATTCTGTTTATCTTCATCAGCCAGACCCAGTTCTAACCAGCGCTCACGTGGCAGCTTGTCTAATTTTTCCGCTTCAATTCCACCGGCAACCAGTGCGGTACGAATACGGGCAAACAGACCAGCTTCGAAAATACGCAGTTCTTCAGTCAGGTCTTTCTTCGCCTGACGCAACTGCATTTCTTCGATTTCCAGAGCACGCTTGTCTTTTTCTACGCCATCACGGGTAAAGACCTGTACATCGATAACAGTACCGGAAACACCGTTTGGTACACGCAGTGATGAATCTTTAACGTCAGACGCTTTTTCACCAAAGATCGCACGCAACAGTTTTTCTTCTGGCGTTAACTGAGTTTCACCTTTAGGTGTCACTTTACCGACCAGAATGTCGCCACCTTTCACTTCCGCACCGATATAAACGATACCGGATTCGTCCAGTTTAGACAGCGCTGCTTCACCTACGTTAGGGATGTCAGCAGTGATCTCTTCAGGCCCCAGTTTAGTATCACGGGATACACAAGCCAGTTCCTGAATATGAATAGTAGTGAAACGGTCTTCCTGAACAACACGTTCAGATACGAGGATGGAGTCCTCGAAGTTATAACCATTCCATGGCATGAACGCCACGCGCATGTTCTGACCCAGTGCCAGCTCACCCAAATCGGTGGATGGACCATCAGCCAGAACGTCACCACGTTCTACCATTTCGCCCAGAGATACACATGGCATCTGGTTGATACAGGTATTCTGGTTAGAACGGGTGTACTTGGTCAGGTTATAGATATCAATGCCCGCTTCACCAGCGTACATTTCATCTTCATTAACCTTAATCACGATACGGGATGCGTCAACGTACTGAACCACACCGCCACGTTTAGCAACGGAGGTTACACCAGAGTCAACTGCTACCGCACGCTCCATACCTGTTCCGACCAGCGGCTTGTCTGCACGCAGAGTTGGAACCGCCTGACGTTGCATGTTCGCACCCATCAATGCACGGTTGGCGTCATCGTGTTCAAGGAATGGGATCAGGGAAGCACCTACGGACACGATCTGTTGTGTCGAAACGTCCATGTACTGAACCTGATCACGGCTGAACAAGCTGGATTCGTCATAATGACGGCAAGTTACCAGTTCTTCGATGAAGTGGCCTTCTTCGTCCAGTGCGGAGTTAGCCTGCGCAATAACGTAGTTACCTTCTTCAATCGCTGACAGGTAATGAATCTCATCTGTTACCACGCCATCACGTACTAAACGATAAGGGGTTTCAAGGAAACCATATTCGTTGGTACGAGCATAAACGGACAGGGAGTTAATCAGACCGATGTTTGGACCTTCAGGCGTTTCGATTGGACATACACGACCATAGTGAGTCGGGTGTACGTCTCGAACTTCAAAGCCTGCACGTTCACGGGTCAGACCGCCCGGGCCCAAAGCAGAAATACGACGTTTATGAGTGATTTCAGACAGTGGGTTGTTCTGGTCCATAAACTGAGACAGCTGGCTGGAACCAAAGAACTCTTTCACTGCTGCTGAAATTGGCTTAGCGTTGATCATATCCTGAGGCATCAGGGTATCCAGATCGCCCAGAGACAGACGCTCTTTCACCGCACGCTCTACACGTACCAGACCTACACGGAACTGGTTTTCAGCCATTTCACCAACGGAGCGGATACGACGGTTGCCCAAGTGGTCGATATCATCCACTTCGCCTTTACCGTTACGGATATCGATAAGCTTCTTCATGACATCAATGATGTCAGCTTTGCTCAGGATACCGGAACCTTCAATCTCTTCACGATCCAGTGAACGGTTGAACTTCATACGGCCAACAGCAGACAGATCATAACGATCTTCAGAGAAGAACAAGTTCTCAAACAGGTTTTCTGCTGCTTCACGTGTTGGTGGTTCACCCGGACGCATCATGCGGTAGATTTCAACCAATGCGCTCAGGCGGTCGTTGGTTGGATCAATACGCAGAGTCTCGGAGATGTATGCACCGTGGTCCAAGTCGTTGGTGAACAGGGTCTCAATGGTTTTATGACCAGATTGGCTCAAACGTGCCAACAGATCCAAAGAGAGTTCCATGTTAGCAGCACAGATGATTTCACCCGTATTCTGATCGATGTAATCTCTTGCAACAACTTTACCCGCGATATATTCAACAGGCACCTCAATGCGGTCTACCTGATCTTTTTCTAACTGGCGGATATGACGTGCAGTGATACGACGGCCTTTTTCAACATAAAGTTTGCCGTTCGCTTCAATATCAAATGAAGCTGTCTCACCACGCAGACGTTCTGGTACCAGAGTCATCTGCAATTTGTTGTCGCGAATTTCGAACGTGGTCTTGTCGAAGAACAGATTCAGAATGTCTTCGCTCGTGTAATCCATCGCGCGCAGAATAATCGAAGCCGGTAATTTACGACGGCGGTCGATACGCACAAACAGGTTATCTTTAGGATCGAATTCGAAATCCAGCCATGAACCACGGTAAGGAATGATACGTGCATTATACAGTACCTTACCGGATGAATGGGTTTTACCCTTATCGCTGTCAAAGAAAACGCCTGGGCTACGATGTAACTGAGATACGATTACGCGCTCAGTACCGTTGATAACGAAAGTACCGTTATCAGTCATGAGTGGAATTTCACCCATGTAGACTTCTTGTTCTTTGATGTCTTTTACTGTGCCTTCAGGCGCTTCACGCTCATAAATCACCAGACGCAGTTTAACGCGCAGTGGAGCGGAATAAGTCACGCCACGGATCTGACACTCTTGAACATCAAAAACAGGTTCGCCAAGACGGTAGCTTACATATTGCAGTTCAGAACTGCCGCTGTAGCTCTGAATTGGGAACACAGAACGGAAGGCCGCTTCCAGTCCATTCTGGCCTTCAGGATCTTGCTCGATAAACTTCTGGAACGAGTCAAGTTGGATAGAAAGAAGGTATGGTACATCCAAAACTTGTGGACGTTTACCAAAATCCTTACGAATACGTTTTTTCTCGGTATAGGAGTAAACCATAGGGTTCCTCAGCTCGCTGATAAGTGACCCACTCTGTCCGCCCTTAAGGACAGCACTCTGCAACACTATTTTTTCGAACAGAAAATAGAATATTTTCCGTAATACTCATTGCTATTACTCTTAAATCATTTCATTGCGTTACCTTACTACCGAGCTACCCGAGTGGATCGTAGCTGAGAACACAGTATATTAAGTCGTCAATAGGAAGGAGTATTTTGGGTTGATGAGTAGCCAAACAGTGTGAAATGCTACTAACACCCTGCATGTGCTCTGTAAGGCAATCTTTTTGTAAAGTAATCCTTGTAAAACAAAGTCCTTACAAAACGACAAGCTGCCTTACAGCGCAAAAAGGCTGGCGATTAAAAAATCGCCAGCCGCCAGCCTTGAAAATCAGGCTGCGAACTTCAAACTGATCTTACTTGATCTCAACAGAAGCACCTGCTTCTTCCAGAGATTTTTTCAGAGCTTCAGCGTCGTCTTTGCTGATGCCTTCTTTCAGTGCTGCTGGTGCGCTTTCAACCAGGTCTTTAGCTTCTTTCAGACCCAGGCCAGTTGCGCCACGTACTGCTTTGATTACAGCAACTTTGTTAGCGCCAGCGCCAGTCAGGATTACGTCGAATTCAGTTTTTTCTTCAACTGCTTCAGCAGCACCACCAACTACAGCAACAGCTGCAGCAGCAGAAACGCCGAATTTTTCTTCCATCATGCTGATCAGTTCAACAACGTCCATTACAGACATTTCTGCAACTGCGTCCAGAATTTGTTCTTTAGTGATAGACATAACAAGTGTTCCTAAAATTCAGAAATAATTTATACGTTAAAAAGCAACGAAGGAAATAAGCAATTAAGCAGCTTCTTTCTGATCGCGTAGCGCAGCCAGAGTGCGAACCAGTTTGCCTGCAGCGGCTTCTTTCATGGTTGACATCAGGCGTGCGATTGCTTCTTCGTAAGTTGGGAGTGTAGCCAGACGATCGATGTCCGAACCTGGGATAAACTCACCTTCAAAGGCTGCTGCTTTAATCTCGAATGCTGGGTTCGCTTTCGCGAAATCTTTGAACAGACGAGCAGCTGCGCCCGGATGTTCGTTAGAAAAAGCAATCAAGGTTGGACCAACAAACGCTTCTTTCAGGCACTCATACTCAGTACCTTCAACAGCACGACGCATCAGAGTGTTACGAACAACACGCATGTAAACGCCAGCTTCGCGACCTGCTTTACGCAGTTCAGTCATTTTATCTACAGTAACGCCGCGAGAATCCGCAACAACCGCAGACAGCGCGCCTTTGGCTACTTCGCTGACTTCAGCAACAATCGCTTGTTTGTCTTGAAGATTTAGTGCCATTAGCTTCTTGCTCCTGGATTAACCGGGCAAACCCGGGACTCACTTCACTCAGAACATGAAATATGCCTGAGCGCTGAAACACGGTGAGCAGAATCCAGAAATTAAATTTCATTTGGCTCTGTCACCGTCTACGCAGGATATTAAGTAAGTAATTTATCTACGTACTTACGCCTGCGGTCTTGGACGGGGCTTGGATTAGGCCAAGCTCCAACCGAAAACTGTGATTTGCCCTGAACAAATTTTATGTACCAATTATTATAAATTGTTATAAATCTGTTCAGTCAAATTCGAAGCGTCAGATTTTAGACAAATCTGACGCTGAGGTAAAGCGTTATTCGCTTTCAGCCTAAATTATTAAGCTGTTACGGTGTTCAGACCAGACTGGTCAATCGCAACACCTGCGCCCATGGTAGTGGACAGGCTAACTTTCTTAACGTAAACGCCTTTAGCTGAAGATGGCTTCGCTTTTTTCAGCGCAACCAGCAGAGCTTCCAGGTTTTCTTTCAGTTTGTCAGCGTCAAAGTCAACTTTACCGATGGTAGTGTGGATGATACCGTTCTTGTCATTACGGTAACGAACCTGACCAGCTTTAGCGTTCTGTACAGCTTCAGCAACGTTAGGAGTTACAGTACCAACTTTCGGGTTTGGCATCAGACCACGTGGGCCCAGGATTTGACCCAGCTGGCCAACAACGCGCATTGCATCTGGAGATGCGATAACTACGTCGAAGTCCATCTCGCCTTTCTTAATCTGTTCAGCCAGATCTTCCATACCTACCAGTTCTGCGCCAGCAGCTTTAGCCGCTTCAGCGTTTGCACCCTGGGTAAATACAGCAACACGTACTGAACGACCGGTACCGTGTGGCAGTACAGTTGCGCCACGAACGTTCTGGTCAGATTTACGAGCATCGATGCCAAGATTAACAGCTACGTCAACGCTTTCTACGAACTTAGCAGTAGCCAGTTCTTTCAGCAGAGCAACGGCTTCGTTGATGTCGTATTGCTTAGTTGCATCAACTTTTTCACGAATAGTGCGCATGCGCTTAGTCAGTTTAGCCATTGATTAACCCTCCACTACCAGGCCCATGGAACGAGCAGTACCTTCGATTGAACGCATCATCGCGTCAACGTCAGCACCAGTCATATCCGCAGCTTTAGTTTCAGCAATTTCACGAATCTGAGCGCTGGTTACTTTACCAACTTTGTCTTTGTTCGGTTTGCCGGAACCAGATTTAACGCCAGCTGCTTTTTTCAGCAGAACGGCCGCTGGTGGGGTTTTGGTAACGAAAGTGAAAGAACGGTCTGCATAAACAGTAATAACAACTGGAATTGGCAGGCCTTTTTCAATGCTTTCAGTTTTAGCATTGAACGCTTTACAGAATTCCATGATGTTAACACCCTGCTGACCCAGTGCTGGACCAACTGGTGGGCTTGGGTTAGCCATACCCGCTGCAACTTGCAGCTTAACGTAGGCTTGTACTTTCTTAGCCATCTATATTTCCTCTATATGGGTATTATCGCCTCTGGAAAGAGGCTCCCCTAACGTTTCAGGCCCCGCCTAATAACTAAATCAGGCAAAACCACAAAAATTATGTCTGTCATCAGACTTATTGCCTATTCGGATAAACTAAAATAGCCCCCGAACAAAAACAAAAGGCGCGAAATTGTATGCTAATTTCACACCCTTTGCAAGCAAAATAGCTCAATTAAGCATCAAATCAAGCTTTCTCGACTTGACTGAAATCCAGCTCAACTGGCGTAGCACGACCAAAGATAGAAACCGAAACTTTCAGGCGGCTCTTCTCGTAATCGACTTCTTCTACAACACCATTGAAGTCTGCAAATGGACCATCGCTGACGCGGACCATTTCGCCTGGTTCGAACAAAGTTTTTGGACGTGGTTTATCACCAACCTGCTGAAGACGATTCATAATCGCATCGACTTCTTTATCACTGATTGGTGCAGGACGGTCAGATGTACCGCCAATAAAACCCATTACGCGAGGTACACTGCGAACCAGATGCCATGTTGCATCGTTCATTACCATTTGTACCAAGACATAGCCCGGGAAGAATTTACGCTCGCTTTTACGACGCTGGCCACTGCGGATCTCAACAACTTCTTCTGTCGGCACCATAACTTCACCGAAAGAGTCTTCCATATCGTGTAATTTGATATGTTCACGCAGAGATTGGGCTACGCGACCTTCAAACCCAGAAAATGCCTGTATGACATACCAACGCTTTTTTGGGGATTCAGACATTCTTAAAACCTCAGGCCTGTAATAAATGAAACTAAACGCACCAGAATACCATCAAGCCCCCACAAAATCAGCGACATGACAGCCGTTACTGCTGCAACAATCAGTGTTGTATGCAGGGCTTCCTGGCGAGTTGGCCAAATGACTTTACGCATTTCGACGCGAGATTCGCGGGCAAATGCTAATGCAGCTTTACCTTTCGCAGTCAACAATGCAACTGCTCCTGCAAGGGCAACAATAGCAACAACGGCTATCGCGCGCAGGGGCAGGTTATACTCCCGGTAATAGTAATTACCCACAATAGCAACCACCAGCAGCACTGCTACCAATAGCCATTTTGCTATATCAAGACCACGCCCGCTTTCTTGAGCATTGCTATTCGCACTCATAAACCAACCTGTAACTATATGTAAGTAACTATGATGTAAATAGATAGCCAGCTTGCCTCGCAAGAGCAAAACAAATCAGACCGAACCCAAAAATAATTGTAATTGTATCTGACTCGGCGTCATAATTCAGCAGGACTTTTTGTATCCGTTTGCCCGAAAACGAACTTATTAAGAAGAGTTCTCTTAAAGCTGCTTGTCTGAAAACAGGTGGATACCAAAGCCTATCCGTTGTATCAGAGCCTATCTCACCAATAATTCAGTACAGTTATTTGATGTACCCATCGACAACTATTGATGAGATAGGTTCTTCTTAAGACAACGTATAAAAAGGGCATCTATCGATGCCCTTCCAAAATGAACACATTAAAAAAATTATGCGATCACTTTAGCAACAACACCAGCACCTACAGTACGGCCGCCTTCACGGATTGCGAAACGCAGACCTTCGTCCATTGCGATTGGAGCAATCAGAGTAACGATCATATTGATGTTGTCACCTGGCATTACCATCTCAACGCCTTCTGGCAGTTCGATAGTACCGGTTACGTCAGTTGTACGGAAGTAGAACTGTGGACGGTAACCTTTGAAGAATGGAGTATGACGGCCACCTTCATCTTTGCTCAGGATATACACTTCAGATTCGAAAGTAGTGTGTGGCTTGATTGAACCTGGTTTAGCCAGTACCTGACCACGTTCGATTTCGTCACGCTTAGTACCACGCAGCAGAACACCAACGTTCTCACCCGCACGGCCTTCGTCCAGCAGTTTGCGGAACATTTCAACGCCAGTACAAGTTGTTTTC
>NZ_CAWNQH010000116.1:13172-71549 GCF_963876495.1 Xenorhabdus sp. KJ12.1 | reverse complement strand
GGCGTCTTGCGATGAGTCGTTTTATGATTGAATTTGGTGACCGTTTAGACGGTCACGTTTAATTGGAAATGGCGATTACACAAAATCTTAAACAAGGTCCCCTGAGAATAATTTCATCATTACTGAATTTTTTATCTATTTATTAGTGGATGGAGTACCTTATTTTTCTTTGTTCTTATTGTCTTCAATTGCCTGATTCATAATAGCTTTTGCCATCCATTTTGCTATTTCAATAACTTGTTCATTATTAATCTTCCAAATATCTTTCAATACTAAAAAAATCTCTGATCCATAAATAATAGAAAAAGATTTTATTACCTTATCAATAATTTCAGGAGAGTAGGAGTTTTTCATCGGCAATGTTACCATTGATAAAGTTTCTTTTCGGTTCCCTCTTTCCAATTGTTTTTCTCTGGGCTTAGAAGATAAAGAGCGCCTTTCTATCCATTGTTGTAATGACACTTGCAATGCAGCTCTAAGTGCTACCTCATATTCAAACATTCGAGGATAAGCGAAATCCATCAATTCAATTATTCGTTCTTCTGTTTTTTCACTTTTAGGTTGCCAGGTAAGAATTGGCCTTAAGCTAGTATTGACAGTAGCAGCAATCAGATCACTTTGTGTCGGGAAATAACGGTATGCTGTTGCTCGGGAAACGCCAGCTTGTAAAGCCAGTTCTGATATTGATGGCATTATCCCTTGCTCAAATAGAGTTAGAGCAGTGTTAATGAGTAATTGATAAGTACGCTTACGAGTACCTGTATAGTTCGGAAATGTGTGAATAGGCAGCATCACTGAGCCCTTTTAAAATTAAATTATTTTATTTTTTAATTGGTTATTATTTTTTGTAATTCAATCAACTAGTTGTTTTATATTGATATTGTTATTGGCCTTGTGATCTTTCTCGTCTTTATTGATTAGATAAATTTTAAAATGAGACTGCAGTCTCATTATATATGATTGATAAATGATACTGTAGTCTCATAAAAATAGTTTCTTGCTTTTTACATCATGAGTTGTGGCGAGTAAAGGTCTTCTTATGAAAAAGTATCAAGGATTTGTCTATATTGCCGCAACATTGGATACTAAAAGTACAGAAGTTTTTTATGTAAGTGAACTAATAAAAAAAATCGGTCTTGTTGTCCGTATTGTTGATTTAACAACAAAGCCTAACCAGTTAGTTCATGAGGCAGATGTTCATTCAGAGATAATTGCAGGTTATCACCCTGATGGGAAACAAGCCGTATTTTGTAGTGATAGAGGAGAAGCTATTGCGGCAATGGCAATTGCTTTTCGTAATTATTTACAGCAACAAACCGATATTGCTGGGATTCTAGGATTAGGTGGCTCTGGTGGCACAGCGTTGATTACCCTTGCAATGCAGGCTTTGCCTATAGGTTTACCAAAGCTTATGGTTTCAACGATGGCATCGGGTAACATCTCAGGTTATATCGGGGTAAGTGATATCTCTATGATGTATTCAGTTACTGATGTTTCAGGCCTAAACTTTATTTCTCGAAAGATCTTGAGAAATGCGGCTTATCAGATTGCTGGATCAGTTTATTTTAATGATCAGGAAGATATATATTTCCAGCAGAAACCAGCAGTAGCGTTAACTATGTTTGGAGTAACAACACATTGTGTCCAGCAAATTACTGCCAAATTAGAGAACGATTATGATTGTCTGGTATTTCACGCCACCGGGAGTGGCGGTAAAGCAATGGAAAAGCTGGTAGACAGTAATTTATTACATTCTGTGCTGGATATTACAATTTCTGAGGTATGCAATTATCTTTTTGGTGGTGTTTTGGCTTGTGATGAAGATCGTTTTGATAGTATTGCTCAGACAAAAACGCCATGTGTTATATCTTGTGGTGCACTAGACATGGTTAATTTTGGACACTCCTCGACAATACCTGAACAATATAAAAATCGTCAACTTTATCATCATAACGCACAGGTAACATTGATGAGGACGACTCGAGAAGAGAATCATCAATTAGGGATGTGGCTTGCTGAAAAACTTAACCGTTGTGAAGGGGAGATTCGTTTTATTATTCCAACAGGTGGTTTTTCTGCTTTAGATATTGAAGGTGGAGTTTTCTGGTCTCCAGATGCTAATAATGCTTTCATTCAGTCATTTTCAACTAATTATAAAATAACGGAAAAACGAAAACTTATTTTTAGTCCATATCACATCAATTCAACAGAGTTTTGTGAACAAGTTATTCAGTTACATAAGGAAATGATAAATAGCATAAAAGTTTAGTAATTTCTTAATAAATTAGTTAATCCCATTGTTCAATGATATTGATTCAATTAAATGTCGCGGTAAATAACATAATAATCAACTGCGTGAATTTATAATTAAAACGAAGATTTACTTTATTACCAACACCAGGCACGCCTGTGGAAATATCCACAGGCGTGTTTTTATTTATTGTTTAATTTATCAATTAACTTTATTATCAGATCGGTTTATTAATTAATTGGAAATTTTGTGCTCTTATTATAAAAATGATAGGAGATGGATGCACAGTTGTATGAGATAATATTCCCAGAAATAATATAAATAATGTCTTCAATAAACTAAGACTTATTTTTCCGATGAGATTTGCTCTGTTAAATTATTTTAAGGATCTGTGATGTTTTCTAAAGAGTATTTAGTGGACGATCAGCACGTTGATTTTCAAGGTGTTGTTGATGGACTTTATTATCCGTTCTATCTGGAATGGACCCGGCATGCGTTTATGAAAGAAGCGTTAGGTCTAGATTTAGAAGAAGAATTCAAAGCCGGGCGGATGCACGTCATTATTGAATATAGTCTGCGTTTTAGAAAAAGCCTCCAGAAAGGGAATAAGATGGAGGTGACCTGCAAAGTCGCCAGAAATGAAAAACGTAACCGGATTAATTTTGAGCAGCAAATTTTGGTTGATGGCGTTGTGTATGCTGATGCGACGTTTGTCGCTACTTGTTTAGTGAATGGGCGCCCGACTGTACCTGAAATTGTGATGAATGCGGTTGAAGACTAAAGATAATCGTGTCTATTCTGGCCTCTGATTAATAAGAGGCCACTCAACAAAAAAATCACAAACCCGGCGCTTTCCACAACGAGGTTGTCAGCCCATCATCGACGAGATGAAGTTGATCAGCATAGACTGCCTGCCAATCTTTTTTTGCTTTTTGATAAACATCCCAGTGGCCTGAGTTCGGCAGATATTCCCGCTCCCAGCGCACTAATCTTTCCCCGGTTTCCGGCATGGAGTCATACAGTGACACCCCGACGCCTGCGGCGATAGCACATCCCAGAGCCGTAGCTTCTTTAACGACGGGAACTCTTACCGGTAATCCGGTGACATCGGAGAGGATCTGGCTCCAGAGTTTGCCTTTTGAGCCTCCACCAGCAAAAACCAGAGAATCTGGCTGAACACCCGAGAATGTCGCAACGATATCCAGATTACAGGCTGAGACGATAGCCGCATTTTCTTCCAGTGCTCTGAACAGAGTGGCTTTGTTGCATTTTTCCGGATCAATCGACAGGTTGAGGAAGGAAGGCGCAGCGTGATACCAAGATTTAAAGCGCATGACATCGGAGAAGATTGGCATTACACCATATGATCCGGCGGGAACCCGTGCCGCCATCTCTTCCAGCAGAGCGTAAGCATCAATACCCAGCCGATCTGCCATCAGTTTTTCTTCGGCACAGAAAGCATCGCGGAACCAGCGCATGGTAAGGCCGGTGAAGAAGCTGATTGATTCTGCCTGTGCCATGCCGGGGATGACGTGAGGATTAATACGGATGTTCATGTTGGGGTCGGTCATCGGTTCCGGCAGGTTAACGACCTGCTGCCAGAATGTTCCGCCAAGCACTGCGGTTTGAGCGGGCCTGACAACACCAATACCAAGGCAACCGAGCTGAACATCTCCACCTCCCATAATGACCGGTGTTCCGCTGTCGAGACCACACTCTGCTGCCGCTTTGTTTGTTATGTATCCGAGTAATGTGCCTGTTTCTTTAACCGGAGAGAGAATATCAGAACGCAATCCGGCCATTTCCAGCAGGCTGGGGCGCCAGTCGCGGCTCACTAAATCCAACATGCCGGTTGTGCCTGCGTTGGATGGATCAACGGCCAGTTCACCACTTAGCATATAGGCCAGCCAGTCACTGATCATCGTTAACGTACTGGCTTGTCGATAAATGTCGGCACGGTGGTGAGCAAGCCATAATAAGCGGGGCATTGCTCCCAGCGCTAATGTCTGGCCCGAATAGCGATAAACATCATATTCAAACGTATTATTGTACAGCTCTTTCAGTTCACTGACTTCATGACTGGAACGGGCATCAACGTTGGCACATGCCCAAATGGGATCGCCGTTCCGATTGTACAGGACGATCCCTTCCCGCATTGAGCAAGCCGCAACTCCCTGAATTGCGCTGGCTGGTAGTTCAGCCTTTTGCAAGGCTTGCCGGATACATTGGCAGGTAAGTTGCCAGTTGGTTTGCAGATCAAATTCCATTGAGCCTGCGACATTCGGTACAGGCTGGTGCACCCATTCTGACTGCCCAACAGAGATTTGATTACCTTCCAGATCAAATATGACTGCACGTATACTGCCTGTTCCTGCATCAAGCGCCATCAGATAATTCCCTGATGAGTGAGCATGAGTGCGTTGGTTCATGATGCTATCCTCGTTTGTCGTTATCTCATTAGCCTGCTGGTTGTTGATTAAGGACTACGATATGGCACGGGGAATTTATACTCTTCGTCTTTTTAAATTACCTCTTTGTTGGCTGCATTCCTTTGCTGCCGTGATATTGCTTGAAATCCATTGTGTATATTAGACAATCACATCAGCATCGCCCTTGCGGTTTTTTCTTCCGTGACCAGTGAATTAATATAGCCGCCTTTTAGCGCCGCAACGATGGCATCGGCTTTTTCAATTCCACCAGCGACACCAATCACATTCGGTATGGTTTTCAGCTCTGGTAGTGAGAGGCCGATCAGTTCCTGATGAATATCGATATCACTGACCAATTCACCTTCAGCATTGAAGAAGTAACCGAGAATATCTCCGATAGCGCCTTTGCGCCCGAACATCAGTTGTTCACCATCGCTGATATAGCCGGAACGCATGATGGTTGCCTGTTGCCTCTGGTTGATGGCGCCAATGCCGACAACGGCGATATCAGCAGCACAGGCAGTCAGTATGACATCCCGCACACTGCGTTCTTCACGGAATGTTGTGGCAACCTGTCGGGTTGATGCCCGAAGTGGTGCAGGGATGATGCTGACAGGGCAGTCTGCGTCAAGCTGGCCGATACCGGTCATATAAGAGCCAACACCACCGGATAGTGTTACCAGACGTACCTGTTGGGAGGAAATAAAACCGCTCAGATGCTGTAAAGTGCACATGGGAGCTTCACCAAAACCGATCGCCAGAAGCTGTCGGGGTTCAATCAGTGACATCAGTAAAGGGGCAGCTCCGGTACCTAACCGGGTATTCAGGTTAATGCCTTCAAGGGCGGGAAGAACACGCACTTTATTCAGATTAAAACGTTTTTTCAGAGCATCTTCCAGCTCCAGACAGCCCTCATAGCGAGAGTTTATCTGAACGTGGATCACACCGGATTTCCGCCCTTTTTCCAGCAAACGGGAGACCTTAAGCCGGCTTAGACCAAGCAATTCACCGATGTCTCCCTGTGTCAGGCCATCGTGATAGTAAAACCAGGCAACCCGGGCCAGTAGTTCTTCTTCACTCATGTTGTTTCCTGAATCGCTGTTTTCTGGATAACTATTTTCTGGATAACTATTTTCTGAATAGCTATGGCTGGTATAGCCATTACCCGAATAATGAAGATCCTCGGATGACACGTTTTTTTCTGATGCTGATTTTTTCTTGTTTGGTTTGATTGTCATAACAACTTATTTATTCCCTGAAAAAGAATTAAGCATGAAAGCCTCTGTCGTGCCAGAGGTATTCCACAAAAATTGAACATATCTTAATGAAGATCTAATTTTTTCATAAAATGTGATCAAAATTTTGCAAATATTTCATAATATGAATTAGAGTCATGAACAAAAGATTTTTAATCTTATAAATGTTCATATTGAGTATCGGAGTCAGTGTCAGAATTGGGACGGAAAGCAGAAGCAAAATCATAAACACCCTGAGGTAGCATGATGTCACAAAGCAATTCCGCCAATGATTCATTGCAAACTCATTTATTGCAAAGGCATCCATCACAACAGCATTCGTCACAAAAACATTCGTTACAAAATCAAGCCGCTAATACATTACCTATGTTACCGCTATTGGCTGTTAGAGGGATCGCTAAACAGTTTTCCGGTTTAGCCGTGTTGAAGCAGATTGATTTCACTCTGATGGCAGGGCAGGTTCATGCCTTATTGGGAGGAAATGGAGCGGGTAAATCAACACTGATGAAGATCATTGCGGGCCTTGAGCAGCCGGATGCAGGGACGCTGATGATGGAAGGAAACGCCATTAGTCAGCTGACTCCGGCTAAAGCGCACCAATTGGGCATTTATCTGGTACCGCAGGAACCTTTGTTATTCCCCAATCTTTCTGTTCAGGAAAATATTCTGTTTCGCCTGCCTAAGCACCTAGCCAGTAAAAGCCGGATGCAGCAACTGCTGACACAGCTGAACTGCCGGTTAAACCTGAGTGCACCAGCAGGAAGTCTGGATGTAGCGGATCAGCAGATGGTGGAAATCATGCGTGGCCTGATGCGCAATTCCCGTATTCTGATCCTTGATGAACCGACAGCCTCCCTGACACCCGCCGAAACAGAACGTTTGTTTGAACGGATACGGGAATTACAGCAGCAACAGGTTGGGATCATTTTTATTTCCCATAAAATACCTGAAATTCGTCAGATTGCTGATTATGTCAGTGTGATGCGGGATGGAATGACCGCTCTTAGCGGTGCAATGGCGGGTTTTTCAACAGAAACTATCATTCAGGCAATAACGCCCACGGTAAAAGATTCTGTATTAACAAAAACGCAGAAGTTATGGTTGGATGCCGGAAATCTTCAGCACATTGGTGATCACGCTGATCCAATGCTTGAAGTGACTGCTTTGTATGGTGAAGGTTTCCGGGATATTTCCCTGACACTGAAAGCCGGGGAGATTGTTGGTCTGGCGGGTGTTGTAGGGGCCGGGCGTACGGAGCTGGCGGAAACGTTATATGGATTGCGGCCAGTGGTGAGTGGTGAGATCCGTTTGCGTCAGCAGGTACTTAATTCGTTGAATACCGCAGCCCGATTGCGGTGTGGTCTGGTTTATCTGCCGGAAGATCGGCAGGCATCGGGGTTATTTCTTGATGCTTCCCTGAGCTGGAATGTGTGTTCACTGACTCATAACCAGAACGCTTTCTGGGCTCGCCCTGCCTATGATGCCGCTGTGCTTGAGCGTTATCGCCGGGCACTCAATATTCGTTACAGCCATGCCAGTCAGCCGGTACGTACTTTGTCTGGTGGGAATCAGCAGAAGATTTTGATTGCGAAATGTCTGGAGGCGAAACCCGCTGTTTTGATTATTGATGAACCGACACGGGGTGTTGATGTCGGTGCGCGTACTGATATTTATCAGTTGATCCGTAGTATTGCCAGCCAGCAAGTGGCGGTTCTGCTTATCTCCTCTGATCTTGATGAAATTGTACAACTGGCTGACAGGACGCTGGTGATGCATCACGGAGAAATCTGTGGCCACCTTGATAAATCCAATATGAGTGTAGATGCCATTATGCATCTTTCGTTTGGTGAGAGGGCGCTATGTTGAAATTCATCCAGACCTTTATTCAGAACAATCGCGAAGCTACCGCATTGCTCGCTATTTTAGGTTTGTTTGCCCTGCTAAGAAGTCTGGAGCACGATGTTTTTAGTTTCCAGACTGTCACCATGATTTTTGCGAATGCGCAAATCCTGATGTTGCTGGCAACGGGAGCTGCGCTGGTGATGCTCACGCGTAATATCGATGTCTCTGTCGGTTCGACCACTGGGTTATGCGCTGTGGTGCTGGGGATATCACTCAATGCCGGTTTTCCTCTGTCGATAGCCTGCCTTATAACACTCTTGGTGGGTATGGCCGCAGGGCTGGTAAATGGTGTGCTGGTGGTCTGGCTGAAAATTCCGGCAATTGTCGCTACGTTAGGTACGCTGGGTTTATATCGGGGTCTGATGTTACTGCTGACCGGCGGGAAATGGATCGAGGGCCTGCCAGCTGATGTAAAAGAACTTGCCAGACCTGTTTTATTGGGCATCTCGTTCATCGGGTGGTTGTTGATCTTACTGGTTTTAGCAATGACGTGGATGCTGAAAATCACGAATTTTGGCCGCGGATTCTATGCTACCGGTGACAATCTGCAAGGGGCGCGACAGATTGGTGTGCCGGTGAATCGCATTCGTATTGCTGCGTTTGCCACAAATGGTGTGATGGCGGCACTGGCTGGCATTGTATTTGTGGCTCAGATTGGATTTATTCCGAATCAGACGGGAAGCGGGCTGGAAATGAAAGCGATTGCTGCCTGTGTGTTGGGTGGTATTAGTTTGCTGGGCGGCGTGGGAACCGTGATAGGGGCGATTTTCGGTGCTTACTTCCTGACACAAATCGACAGTGTGTTGGTATTACTCCGGTTGCCGGCATGGTGGAACGATTTTATTGCCGGTCTGGTTTTACTGCTGGTGTTGGTACTTGATGGCCGGTTGCGCAGCGCCGTTGAAAAGAACCTACGTCAGCAACGTTATGCCAGTTTTCTTAAACCCGACGATGAACCCGTAGCCCATTCATCGGAAGCAGGCAGGAGAACATCATGATAAGTGCGATTAAACGTCATGGATGGGAAACGGCCCTCGCTATTTTGCTGGTACTGGAGATTCTGTTATTTGGCATAGCCAATCCACGTATGCTGGATATCAATGTGTTGTTGTTCAGTACCAGTGACTTTATCTGTATTGGTATTGTTGCTCTGCCACTCACGATGGTGATTGTCAGTGGCGGAATTGATATTTCGTTTGGCGCTGTTATCGGCTTATGTGCTATTGCACTGGGGATAATGCATCAGGCTGGAATGCCGATGATAGCCGCTCTTCCTTTGACTTTGATTGTGGGAATGATATGCGGCCTGATTAACCACGGGCTGATTTTCTATACCGGTGTGAATCCTCTGGTGATTACCCTCGGAACTATGTACCTGTTTGGCGGGAGTGCGTTATTACTGTCGGGGTTATCCGGTGCGACAGGTTATGAGGGCATTGGAGGTTTTCCGGCTACATTTACTGATTTTGCCAATCTGACACTATTTAAACTGCCTGTCCCGTTGGTTGTTTTTATTTTTTGCGTTATCGGGTTCTGGTTGTTTATGCATCGCACTCATCGGGGACGCAACGTTTTTCTGATTGGGATGAATAACCGTGTCGCCCGTTATGCGGCGGTTCCTGTTAATAAAACCCTGTGCCTGCTGTATGCCCTGTTGGGTTTGTCTTCAGCTCTGGCTGCGATCATTCTGGTGTCCTATTTTGGTTCAGCCCGCTCAGATCTGGGGAGTTCGTTCCTGATGCCAGCCATTACTGCGGCAGTTTTAGGTGGAGCTAATATTTATGGTGGCTCCGGTTCTATTATCGGCACAGCATTGGCTGTTTTGCTGGTGGGATATTTGCAGCAGGGATTGCAGATGGTGGGGATCCCGAATCAGATATCCAGCGCCTTATCCGGCGCTTTGCTCATCGTGGTGGTGGTCGGGCGTTCTGTTTCTCTGCATCGCTATCAAATCCGGGACTGGTGGCAGCGTTGGAGGACATCGGCTTTTTAATGAACTATTCCTGAATGATTTCTTAAATAGAAAACGGTTCCTGAACTGAAAGAGAAAAGAGCGGAGACAGGCATGAAAGCACTGATAATGAAAAAATCGGCAATGAAAAAACTGGTTTTAGCGGGTGTATTGAGTCTGGCATGTACTTCCTGGGCACAGGCTGCTGACAGGATTGCGTTTATTCCGAAGCTGGTCGGTGTCGGGTTCTTTACCAGCGGTGGGCAGGGAGCAGTGGCAGCGGGTAAGGCGCTGGGGATTGATGTCACTTATGATGGCCCGACCGAGCCAAGTGTGGCGGGACAGGTACAGCTTATCAATAATTTTGTCAATCAGGGATATAACGCAATTATCGTGTCGGCAGTATCACCGGACGGTCTGTGTCCGGCATTGAAACGAGCTATGCAGCGTGGTGTAAAAGTACTGACGTGGGATTCAGACACCGCACCAGAATGCCGCTCCATCTATATCGATCAGGGAACACCAAAACAGTTGGGTGGGTTATTAGTGGAAATGGCCGCCAGTCAGGTGAAAAAAGAAAAAGCGGAGAAACAGGGAAAAACGAAAGTGGCGTTTTTTTACTCCAGCCCCACAGTGACAGATCAAAACCAATGGGTGAAAGAAGCCAAAGCCAAAATTACCGCAGAACATCCTGACTGGGAAGTTGTGACCACGCAGTTTGGCTATAACGATGCCACCAAGTCTTTGCAGACTGCGGAAGGCATTTTGAAAGCATGGGGTGATTTGGATGTGATTATTGCTCCGGATGCTAATGCACTGCCAGCGGCGGCACAGGCTGCGGAAAACCTGAAACGTAAGGATGTGGCGATTGTCGGATTCAGTACGCCGAATGTCATGCGCCCTTATGTCGAAAACGGCACAGTCAAACAGTTTGCCCTGTGGGATGTCGTTAAACAGGGCAAGATAGCGATTCATGTTGCCAGTGAAATGCTGAAAAAGGGCGACCTGAATGTGGGCGATAAATTAACTATTCCTGACATCGGTACACTTGAGGTTTCACCGAATAGCGTTCAGGGATATCGCTTTGAAGCGAAGGGCAATGGCATTGTTGTGATGCCGGAGCGCGTGATTTTTACCAAAGAAAACATCAACCAATACAATTTCTGATTCATGTTTCGCAGAGTCGGCACACAGCCTGACTCTGCTATTTTCTGGAGAGAAAAATGGCAGATTTAGATGATATCAAAGACGGTAAAGATTTTGGCATTGATACACCGCAAAAGAATACGCTGTTTGAACTGAAAGGTTGTGGCGCGCTGGATTGGGGAATGCAATCGCGTTTAGCGCGTATTTTCAATCCGGCAACCAATAAAACGGTGATGCTGGCGTTTGATCACGGTTATTTTCAGGGGCCGACAACCGGGCTGGAGCGTATCGACATCAATATTGCTCCACTGTTTGAGCATACCGATGTGCTGATGTGTACGCGCGGTATTTTGCGCAGTCAGGTTCCGCCAGCCACTAATAAACCGGTGGTGTTGCGCGCATCCGGTGCAAACTCCATGCTGACTGAGCTTTCAAATGAGGCGGTTGCTGTTGCTATGGAAGATGCACTCCGGCTGAATGTTTGTGCTGTGGCGGCCCAGGTTTATATTGGTTCAGAGTATGAACATCAGTCCATCAAAAATATTATCAAGCTGGTGGATCAGGGCACGCGTTATGGTATGCCGACGATGGCGGTAACAGGCGTAGGTAAGGATATGGCGCGTGATCAGCGTTACTTCTCACTGGCAACCCGCATTGCTGCGGAAATGGGCGCGAATATCATCAAAACTTATTATGTTGATACCGGTTTTGAACGCATTGCGGCCGGCTGCCCGGTGCCGATTGTGATTGCCGGAGGTAAGAAATTACCGGAGATGGAGGCGTTAACCATGTGCTATCAGGCCATTGATCAGGGGGCATCCGGTGTCGATATGGGGCGCAACATTTTCCAGTCAGAAGCACCGATAGCCATGCTTAAAGCTGTTCAGGCGGTAGTGCATCACAATGAAAAGCCTGCTCAGGCCTATGAGTTGTTCCTGAGTGAGAAAGCAAAGGGAGAATAATATGCACGTTACTTTAGTTGAGATTAATGTCAAAGCCGACAAGATCGCCGAATTTATTGAGGTATTCCGTGATAATCACCTTGGCTCTGTGAGAGAACCGGGCAATTTACGGTTTGATGTATTGCAGGATGAGAATATCCCGACCCGTTTTTATATCTATGAAGCCTATATTGATGAGGCAGCCGTTGCGGCTCATAAAACAACACCACATTATCTGCGCTGTGTTGAGAAACTGGAATCCCTGATGAGTGAACCCCGGAAAAAGACCTCATTTATTGGGTTGATGCCGGAAGGAAAATAAATCTTCAATTGGGAATAACGCCTTGGTGATAACATCAAGGCGTTTATTTTTTACTGGTTTAATTAAGCCAGTTGTTTGTAATTACATTCAGCAGAAATTTTGCGTTAAATATTCAAGAGATTTTTAATGCTTTCTGCAAGCATTCCAGGATCTCCGATGCCTTGAATTTCTTTCAAGAATGGAAGGCCCAATTGCTCTGCCAATTCATCCATATTGATATCATTACCAATAGTTTGTTCGAATTCCAGCTGATTCATACCGCTTTCACCAGATTGTTCGAATTCCAGTTGCATGATCTGGTTCCAGAGTTTTCCTGCAAACCATGAACAGTTTGTTACAGGCGTATATGCACCATTCTTCATATCTTCAGAGGTCAGTTTCATCAGTTTTGACAACTGATTACTTTCATCGACTAATTCAGGAATAAAATGCTGTTCTATAAATTCAGGAGTGATAGATTTGTCATTAATCTTCACACAATGCTGAATATGAAATTTTCTCTCGGCTGAATCATCGGTCGTGCTATGTTCTGAGTTTTTTACGAATCCATATCCCGGATGAAAAGCATATGAAGTATTATCACCCTCTTTTTCACTATTAAAGTAAATAACCCATGCATGGCCAAAACCGCCACTACCAAAGGCAACTCCCAGTAACTTTAATACGCCTTTAATAACAACTTCTTTCTCATTATCATTCAAACTCCAAGGGAAGTTTTTGGCGATAAACATAGCTGCGGCTATCATTGGCGTTACATTCGTACGTTCAGCGGTTCGATTAGTTCGAATACAAATTTGTGGGTAGCCAATGCTTGCGTCGCCAACTGGCTGATATTTATCTGTCTTGATCATCATTATTCCTTTATCTATATATAATTAAAATGGTCATTCTTTAAGAATGAAAAATAACCTGATTAAATGGTTCGAAGTATTTCACCTAAATAATTAGCGTTCACGTAACTGAAAGGTTGCGTGTTATTTAAGTGAAAATTTTTATTTAATATAAAAGCAATTGGATTAAGTGTTTTTATATTGTTCGGATTTTATTTGTCCTTTTGTTATTTTTTATTTCCTTTTGTTTATCGATATTTTTATTTAAAAAATAGAATTACTAGATGATGTAATCCGAGGTCGGTAATATTGCCGTTTTTATTTTCCATAATAAAATGACCACCACTGTATGGCATGTATTACAATTGGCTCAAATCATTTCAATTGGAAATTACATTAATAAAAGAAATTATTATTATGAATTAAAACAGGGAACCCCTTTGATATAAATCTCAGAGGTTGTTGAGATGGGAAATAGTTATTTTATGAAACTATATTCAGTTAGCAGGTCAGTTTTCTTTTATTGTGAATGAGCCAGAGAGAAAGTAGCTGGCGGGGTTAATAACAGCCACTTCACAATAAATTCAGCTACCTGTTCCGGTCGGTTAATATCAAGCTGTGGTAGTGGCGTATTCAGCGGGATATCGCTGGCGACAGCGATGACATAGGGATCAATGAGTTCTTCGAAGGTGTGATTTAAACCATCCCGGTACAGGGCGATTTTCGCAATAGCTTCATTTTTGAACCCCTCAACCAGAATCAAATCCAGTGAAGTCGCATCAAATCGACTGGCAAGATAATGCAAATCCAGTTCGGGGAGTGCCGGTGTTTCTGTCATTAAGGCCCAGCGTTGTTGGCTGGCAACCAGTGTTTGTGCCGCTCCCGATTTTCTCAGCTCATAGCTGTCTTTTCCCGGCTTATCGACATCCATATTATGGTGAGTATGTTTAATTAACCCCACCCGGATTTGTTGCTGGCGTAACAGGGGAATAACCTGTTTGAGCAGGGTAGTTTTACCGGTTCCACTGTAAGCGGTGATCCCCAGTAATGGCAAATTCATCGGGGTATTACTTTGATTCATGCTGACTCCCGAAGACATTCCCAGTGCTGGCATTGCCAGTTTTGGCACTCTTCTGGTGTATTCAGATTGGTGAAGGATTCTGGATGCGGAATATAGACGGTTTTTGCTTTAATCATTTGCATAAAGAACATCAGTTTTCTGTCACCTAATGCAAGGTAGCTTTCCAGTCTGGGTATCAGGCTGCGGTGCATCAGGGCAAGTGTCGGATGGGCACGTTCACAATCGTGTACATAAGCCGCCCATGCGTGTTCTTTATAGCGCCAAAGCTTTTCCACCAGATCATCAGGGAAATCCGGTACATCGCAAGGCACGAATATCACCCACTCATGAATGGCCTTCTTCAATACTGCCAGCATTCCGGCCAATGGCCCGGAAAAATCAGTGATGATGTCAGGAATAATGGGATAACCACTTTGTTGATACACTGCCTGATTGCGGTTGGCGTTAATCAGCAGTTCATGAACTTGTGGCTGCAACTTTGCAGCTATGTGTTGGTATAATGGTGCTCCACCGAATTGCAGTAATCCCTTATCATTTCCGCCCATGCGGGTGGATAGCCCTCCGGCCAGAATGGCACCACTGATTTTTGGATACGTCATGTTAAATCACCTGATATTTTTAACCGATATATTTTATCTTTGGTTATGTAACCCTTGTGAATCAATATGTAACAGTGCTTATATGAACAAATGAGTATAACCTTTACGCGCGTTGACAGCCCAATTTTTTCTCCCAATCATGTCCCTTTGTTGTAATAAGGGTTATGGTTGCGGGCTGTTCACTGTACCTCCAGGGTATGATTAACGACTGATTAAAGAGAACTTTGTTGTGGCAGAAACTATGGCTTTTAATTTTCAAAATATTACGCCGGATTTGATAATGGATGCACTGGCGCAGTCTGGTCTGCGTGTTGATTCGGGTTTAACTGAGCTGAATAGCTACGAAAACCGGGTCTATCAGTTTATGGATGAAGACCGTAAACGTTATGTCGTGAAATTCTATCGTCCTCAGCGCTGGAACAGGCAGCAAATTCAGGAAGAGCATGAATTTACGCTGGCGTTACAGCAGGCAGATTTATCAGTTGCTGCGCCGCTGGTTCTTGATGGGCAAACAGTACTGGAACATGATGGGTTCTTTTTTGCCGTTTTCCCCAGTGTAGGTGGCCGTCAGTATGAGTCTGATAATTTTGATCAGCTGGAAGATGTCGGGAGGTTACTGGGGAAAGTTCATCAGATAGGCTACCAGAAAACATTTTCTGCCCGCCCGACTATCAGCCTCAATGAATATTTATACCAACCCTATCAATATTTGACAGAATGCAACCTCATACCTGATGCGCATAAAGCTGCTTTCTTTGCTTCGCTGGACGAACTGAATAAAGTTGTTGAGTCACAGTGGAATGTTGACTGGCAGGGATTACGGCTGCATGGTGACTGCCATGCTGGTAATATCTTGTGGCGCGACGAGGCATGGTTCGTTGATCTTGATGATGCCCGTAATGGTCCGGCGATTCAGGATTTATGGATGTTACTTAACGGCTCACGGCAAGAACAGTTGATTCAACTGGATATTCTGCTTGAATCATATAACCAGTTTGCGGAGTTCGATCTGAAAACACTGGCTCTGATAGAACCTTTGCGTGCGATGCGGATGGTCTATTATCTGGCATGGGTTGCTCGTCGCTGGCAGGATCCTGCTTTTCCCAAAGCGTTTCCATGGATGGCCGACAGTGACTTTTGGCATAAGCAGATAAGTCTTTTTGCTGAACAAATCCGGCTGTTACAGGAACCCCCCTTACAGCTAACCCCGATGTATTAATTTTTCTGGAGATCACGATGAAAAAATTTTGGTTCGCATTGGTGGGAGTGTTTATGGCATTTAATGCCAGCGCTTCTGATTTTTCTGAAGGCAAGCAGTATGTTGAACTTAAAAAAGCGGTTGCTGATCAACCTCAGGTTGTGGAGTTTTTCTCTTTTTATTGCCCGCACTGTTACCAGTTTGAGAATATCTTTCATGTTCCCGGCACGATAGCAAAAAACCTGCCGGAAGGCGTTACGCATGAACGTTATCACGTTGATTTTCTCGGGCCTTTGGGGAAAGATCTGACAGATGCCTGGGCTGTTGCTATTGTTCTGAAAGTACAGGATAAAGTGTTACCTGTATTATTTGATGGCATCCAGAAAACTCAGACTATCAATACTAAAGCTGATATCCGTAATGCATTTATTAAAGCCGGTATTTCTGGTGAAGATTATGACGCAGCGCTGAATAGTTTCATTGTGAAATCGGTAGCATCTAAAGAACGTCAGGCGGCTCAGGATTTTCAGTTGCAGGGTGTTCCGGCCACGTTTGTTCTTGGTAAATACATGATTAATAATGGCGGAATTGAGACTAAATCGGTTCAGGACTACGCTAAAAAATTCTCGGATGTTGTGAATTATCTGGTAACCAAAAAATAAGCAATAAAAAAACTTTAGTTTTATATGTACTCAATGGATTTCAAGCCGTATCGCAGTGCAAGGGAATAACAAATTTGTCGTGAGCGAATTTTCCCGGCCAACCTGAAAGACAAAGAGTAAAAAATAATACAGGCATTGTGCCAGCTAATTACAGGGCTGGCACAATGCTTGCTGAAATTACCCTTTCATAACATAAACTCCGGTTATATCCACAAGTCGGTGATTTGTAAGCAATTGCAATATTTTCGTAATATTTGACGTAATTCATTGATTTTTACCTCCAGTTATCCGTTTTTGATATGGATATACATAAATCTGTTTTATGTGCCAATTTTTTGTGCACAAAGTTATCCACAATTCATTTATCAGAAAACTTATTAAAGAGCGGGTATCAGAACGAGAAAATGATCGCAACATTCGTCTATGACAGTACAGTGTGGCATCCTATTCTTTATTCATACTCCAGAACGACGAAGACAATTTTATGGTACAGATAGCAGATAATCCCCTGATTTTGGTTGATGGTTCTTCATACCTTTATCGCGCATACCATGCTTTCCCTCCTCTGACAAACAGTGCGGGCGAACCGACAGGCGCCATGTATGGTGTACTGAATATGCTGCGCAGTTTGATCATGCAGTATCGGCCCAGCCATGTTGCGGTTGTGTTTGATGCCAAAGGCAAAACATTTCGTGATGAATTATTCGCTGAATATAAATCCCATCGCCCGCCGATGCCGGATGATTTGCGTGATCAGATTGAGCCTTTGCATAACATGGTCAGGGCGATGGGCTTACCCGTTCTGGTTGTGCCGGGCGTTGAAGCGGATGATGTCATTGGCACACTGGCACTACAGGCAGAAAAAGAAGGCCGTTCTGTCCTGATCAGTACGGGTGATAAAGATATGGCTCAACTGGTCACGCCGAATATCACCCTGATAAACACCATGACCAACACAATTTTAGGTCCGGAAGAGGTCATTGAAAAGTATGGTATTCCTCCGGAACTTATCATCGATTTCCTCGCACTGATGGGAGACTCTTCCGATAATATTCCGGGTGTACCGGGTGTCGGTGAGAAAACGGCTCTAGGGTTATTACAGGGGCTTGGCGGGCTGAATGATATCTATGCCAGACTGGATGAGATTGCAACGCTCAGCTTCCGTGGTGCAAAAACACTGAGCGGCAAAATGGAGCAGCATAAAGAGGTGGCTTATCTCTCTTACCTGCTGGCAACCATTAAAACCGATGTTGATCTGGATAAAACTTGTCTGGATTTGGCGGTCTTTGCCCCTGATAACGAGGAATTATTGGCACAATTCAGCCGCTACGAATTCAAACGCTGGCTGAATGATGTACAAGACGGCGGTTGGCTGGAAAGTCGTTCGGCGGAAAAAGGCGGGAAAAAGTCAACGACAGGCGCTGCACCGAAATCTTCAGCTCCCGGAAAACCCGCTGTTGTCAATATTTCTCCGGAAAGCTACCAGACTATCCTTGATCGGAAATCCCTTGATGAATGGATTGAAAAACTGAAACAGGCTCCGGCATTTTCTTTCGATACAGAGACCGACGGACTGGATACGTTAACTGCTAATCTGGTGGGCATGTCTTTTGCCGTTGTAAGTCAGGTCAATGATGTGGAAAAACCGGCAGAAGGGGAACCGGATGTTGAGGCTGCATATCTGCCGCTGGGGCATGATTATCTGGATGCCCCACAACAGCTGGATCGGAATGAGGTGCTTGAAGCACTGAAACCGCTGCTGGAAGATGCGAGCCTGCCTAAAATTGGTCAGAACCTGAAATTTGACCGAGGCGTGCTCGAACGTTATGGCGTGGCACTGAATGGTATTGTTTTTGATACGATGCTGGAATCCTATGTGCTGAACAGTGTTGCAGGGCGGCATGATATGGATAGCCTTGCAGAGCGTCATTTAGGCTATAAAACCACGACTTTTGAAGAAATTGCCGGAAAGGGTAAAAAACAGCTTACTTTCAACCAGATCGCTCTGGAAGAGGCGGCTAAATATGCTGCGGAAGATGCCGATATTACTCTGCGTCTGCATCAGGCTATGTACCCACAGGTTGATTCTGTTCCGACACTGAAAAAAGTTTTCCAGAATATCGAAATGCCGCTGGTTCCGGTGCTTTCCCGCATGGAAAGAACGGGTGTTCTGATTGATGCCAACACGCTGGCAGAGCATTCAAAAGAAATTACGGCACGTTTACTCGAACTGGAAAAATCGGCTTATGAGCTGGCTGGAGAAGAATTTAATCTGGCTTCACCTAAGCAATTACAGGTTATTCTGTTTGAAAAAATGAGCCTGCCTGTTGTGAAAAAAACACCGAACGGTGCGCCATCGACCAATGAAGAAGTGCTGGAAGAGCTGGCAGAACATCATGAGCTGCCGAGGGTTATTCTCGAACATCGCGGTCTGGCAAAACTGAAATCGACCTATACTGACAAGCTGCCACAGATGGTCAGCCCAGTGACACAGCGAGTTCACACCTCTTATCATCAGGCTGTAACTGCGACCGGGCGCCTCTCTTCCCGTGATCCTAACCTGCAAAATATTCCTGTCCGTAATGAAGAAGGACGACGTATCCGTCAGGCATTTATTGCACCAGAAGGTTATCGCATTCTGGCAGCGGACTATTCGCAGATTGAGTTGCGGATTATGGCGCATTTATCGCAGGACAAAGGCTTGCTGGAGGCTTTTGCACAGGGTAAAGACATTCACCGTGCAACTGCCGCAGAAGTTTTTGGACTCCCTCTGGAGCAGGTGACGAGTGAGCAACGCCGCAGTGCTAAAGCGATTAACTTTGGCTTAATCTATGGCATGAGTGCGTTTGGCTTGTCCCGTCAGTTGGGTATTCCGCGTGGAGAGGCCCAGCGTTATATGGATCTTTATTTTGAGCGTTATCCGGGCGTGCTGGAATATATGGAACGTACCCGTCAGCAGGCGGCTGAACATGGGTTTGTTGAAACGCTGGAAGGGCGTCGCCTGTACCTGCCGGATATCAAATCACGTAATGGCATGCGCCGTAAAGCCTCTGAACGCGAAGCTATCAATGCTCCAATGCAGGGTACTGCGGCGGATATTATCAAACTGGCCATGATTGCAGTCGATGAATGGATCGTCCGTGAACAGCCAAAAGTGCGTATGATCATGCAGGTTCACGATGAATTGGTATTTGAAGTGCATGAGTCAGAGCTGGCTGCCGCAGAACAGAAAATCAGAGAGCTTATGGAGAAAAGCATGCAGCTCGATGTCCCTCTGAAAGTAGATGTAGGAACGGGGGATAACTGGGATCAGGCTCACTGATTTTTCTTGAATAATTTTTATATAAATGACGTCTATTTAATGAGCCAAAAATCTCTCCGTTATGCCGTGAATAGGCATGATATAAGAATTTTGGTTCATTTTTAGATTAGATCTAGATCTCACAAATATGTAATTAAACTACAAAAAAAATGGTGTAATCTCGGTGTTTGATCACATAATTTGGGCTTAATCGAGACATTTTATGAAAATTAATTACAAAAAAATCTTTTGCTGATAAAAAAAATAGGGTAAAGTTGTCGGCGTAGGGTACAGAGGTAAGATGTTCTATCTTTCAGACCTTTTACTTCACGTAATCGGATTTAGCTGAATATTAGCTGCCCCAGCCATCTCTTTTGGCTGGGGCATTTTTTTATTTCCCCTTCATCTTTCAAACCGCCTCTTTGTTGGCTTCACTCACTCACCCCAGTCACATAGCTAACTATGCTCCCGGGGATTCGCTCATTTGCCGCCGCGATGCAACTTGAAATCTATTGGGGAAGAGGGCGTGGTTTACGGTTTTTTCCGAGGACGGGAGAAAAAAAGGTGGAAATTACTCCACCTCAATAGCAGGCTGGCTGAACCAAGTATCAAGTTTTTGTTCAAGTTTATCGATACCGATTTTTTTCAGAGCAGAGAAATACTCAATCTGAATGTTACCTTCCAGAAATGCCAACTCCTGACGTACCTTATTCAACTGACTTTTACGTGCACCTGATGCCAGTTTATCGGCTTTGGTCAGCAGAACCATGACAGGAACCTGCATCACAACGGCCCATTCGATCATCTGCATATCCAGATCTTTCAGCGGATGACGGATATCCATCAACACAACCAGCCCTTGCAGACACTCACGTTTCTGGAGATATTCACCCAGTGCTTTCTGCCATTTGAGTTTCATCTCCTCTGGCACCTGTGCATAACCATAACCCGGCAGGTCAACAAGGCGTACGCCTTCCTCTACCTGAAACAGGTTAATCAGCTGGGTACGTCCGGGTGTCTTACTGGTACGAGCAAGGCTCTTTTGCCGGGTCAGTGCATTCAGGGCACTGGATTTACCTGCATTTGACCGACCGGCAAACGCGACTTCAATGCCCGTCTCCGGAGGCAGGTGGCGGATATCTGGCGCACTCGTGACAAAGTGGGTCATGTGATAGTTATAGTTCTTGATGGTCAAAATGGTTATCTCCCTGCGGAATACACGAAAAACAGCGTGGTGATTATAGCGAGAGCAGCGGCTTGTGGACAGGTTAACTTTTTGGCTGCTCTTGTTGCTGCTAAGCAGAGATCAAGCTTCTGCCAGTGAACGGCGTAGATATTCAGCAAAAAGTGTGTACAGTTCACCTTGGGTTACAATTTTAAGAGCGAGCTGAATTGCCGGAACGCCGGGAACAGCATGCTTAGAAGATAAAACGCATAAATCATCAGTTATGGCACTGTCCGGTAATAACCCGATTCCCAAACCATGTTGTATTGCACTGCTGATATTACTAAATGAGGCACTGACGTACGCCAAAAAATAGGGCTTATTCATATCTTCCAATGCCTTAATAGCACACGCTCTGATGACGCATCCTTCAGAAAAAGTCACTAATGGTATTTCTTGCAGTTCATTGAAATATAAATCTTTTGAGGCAACCCAGTGTAATGGCTCAATTTGAAGAAGTGTTTCAGTCTCAGTATTGACGGGTTTTCCTTCCACACTTTTAAGAATAACCACATCCAATTGTTGCTTCTCAGTCATAGCCGAGAGTATCGGAGAGGGCGCTGCCGTAATTTCTATCTTTAACCCCGGATTTTTTTCTAGACACCATGAGATAGCCTGGTGTAGGTTTTTAATGTTGAAATCATCCGGCACACCGAGAGCGATCCTGCCTCTGAGCTGAAATGACTTCACTGAGTGCAGGGCTTGTGTCATGCGAAATAAAATATCTTTTGCTACGGGTAAGAGTTGTTTTCCTTCATTGGTTAAACCAATAATCTGCCCTTGTCGTCGATTAATTAAACGGCAGCCAATATCTTCTTCAAGTCGTTTAATACTCAAGCTAAGCGTAGATTGAGTTCTTCCTAATTCTTCTCCTGCACGGGTAAATCCGCCGTGTTTGGCGACGAAGACGAATGCTCGTAATTGTTCAAATGTGACTTGCCGACCATCCAGACGATCAGCACGAATATTCTGCTCCATAGGGCACCTCGCATTACCATCATTGATAAATTCAATGATAAGAAAGGAATTATTTATTTAACAAAATTAAACCGTTATCGCAATATTGGCAAAAAAGAACTTTGACCTGCATAGGAGTGATTCAATGTTTATTATCGTTATTCCTATATTTCTCATCATACTGGTTGGGTACTGTTTTGGTCGTCTGCGCCCTGATAGCGGTAATTCCGATAAATTAATTAATGATTATGTTCTCTACATCGCACTGCCAGCCTTATTATTTCTTTCTATTGCACGTTCAGATATCAACGAGTTAGAACAGTGGGGATTTATAGGAGCCAGTTTAGCCGGGATCTGCATTGTCTATGCCATGGGAACTGTCATCGCAAAGTTTATGGGGATTGGTTTTCCTCAATCTTCAATTTTAAGTATGGGAGCCTGTTATGGCACAACGGGATATATGGGTATCCCAATATTGCTCTCCATTTATGGGGAACCCGCAGCGCTTCCGGCAGCAATCGCGACAATTTTACATAATATACCTGCCATCATAGCGGTTATCATTAGCTATGATATGACTACCACGCGGCACAGCGCTAATGGCAGAATTTCTTTTTTCTACAGTATAGCGAAAGCATTAAAAACAACCTTTACCAACCCACTCACTGTTTCAGTTATTGCAGGATTAATCTTTGTTGTGTTTAGGATCCCACTGCCAGAATTTTTACAGTCATTTACCCACCTTCTGGCAAATGCAGCAGGGCCAACGGCATTATTTGCATTGGGGTTAGGGTTGTCCCGCTTTAACTTAAAAGAGCACGTTAACAGAGATGCACTAAAATTGGTGGCCCCGATGTTATTACTGAAATTAGGAATACAACCGTGGGTGACTTTTATTTGTGCTTATTATTTATTTGGTATGCAGCAACTCAATAATATTTGGTTTATTGTTGCTGTTGTTATGGCTGCACAACCTATCGGTGCCAGTGTTTATATTTTCGCCAGAATATATAATTTCAGGCAGGAAGTCATTTCGCTCTCTATCATCATTTCACTTCTGGTCGCATTGATTACCATTCCGCTTATATTACAATTTATTTCGGTCTAACAACGCTTTTCGGCCTAATTTGTATGAATACATATCAAGGCAGGTGTTATTCGGAAAATAAACACTATCCGAAATATGAGAAGATAATATTTATCTGGATGATATTATTCAGTAAAACGCATTATTGCTCGTAAAAATGAGTAAATCTTTGCCACTTTGCTTGGTGGGGAATTACACTTAATGCGTTTTACTGATTTTATGAGTTTTGTTATTGACCTCGAGAATAAAGGAACCATCAATGTTTAAACGTATTTTTGTGCCGCTTATCACGGCATGTGCTATTAGCGTGATGGCTGCCCCAGCACTGGCTGCCGAAACTTATGTAAAGCTGGTGACATCAGCGGGTGAAATAGAGCTTGAGCTGAATGGCGATAAAGCACCAATCACCACAAAGAACTTCATTGAGTATGTGGATGAGGGGTTTTATAACAACACTATTTTCCATCGTGTCATCCCCGGCTTTATGGTTCAGGGAGGCGGCTTTACAAAAGATATGAAGCAGAAAGCAACCAAAGCCCCTATCAAAAATGAAGCTGATAATGGGTTGCGTAACCTGCGTGGCACGATAGCAATGGCACGTACCGCAGATAAAGATAGTGCAACCAGCCAGTTTTTTATCAATGTGGCGGATAATGCCTTCCTTGACCATGGTCAGCGTGATTTTGGTTATGCTGTTTTTGGTAAAGTCGTAAAGGGGATGGATGTGGTTGACAAGATTTCTCAGGTCAAAACAGAAAATGTTGGTCCTTATCAGAATGTTCCGGTTAAACCAATAATGATCCTCTCTGCTAAGGTGGTTTCTCAGTAACTCTGATGGGAAAACCGCGTTTTTTATCTGTAAATTAGAACATCGGCGGTATTTGCCTGTTATTACACTTTTCCGAAGTGTCAGGCCTTTAAAAATACCGTCTCTCCCTCAATTCTTTTTCATCACTCCTGCAATCATGGTTCACTCCGCTGGTCGCCGACCCTATTTTAAAGTAGCTTATGTGGTATGATGAGTGTCCTGCTATCGTTGACGTTGATTTACCTGATTTTACCGTAATACATAACGCACAGTGCCCAATAGGGCAAAGCAATATATAAAACTATAAAAATCAGTAGGATGTGATCCTATGCTATTAATAATAGATAACTACGACTCTTTTACATTCAATTTATATCAATACTTTTGTGAGTTAGGGACGCGTGTTTTAGTTAAACGTAATAATGAGCTACAGCTTGAAGATATCGAAGAGCTGGCACCGACCCATTTGGTGATCTCTCCGGGGCCCTGTACGCCGGATGACGCTGGGATCTCACTGGAGGCTATCTCTCATTTTGCCGGGAAATTGCCGATTCTGGGCGTGTGTCTCGGGCATCAGGCGATTGGACAAGCCTTTGGTGCGAGTGTTGTTAAAGCTCGTGAAGTCATGCATGGTAAAACCAGCTTAATTCACCATAATCAGCAGGGTGTATTCAAAGGATTGAACCGACCGCTGACAGTAACCCGCTACCACTCTTTAGTTGTTGCGGCAGAAACATTACCGGCTTCTTTTGAAGTCACCGCATGGAGTCAACATGATGGTAATGTGGATGAAATAATGGGAATACGTCACCGTACTTTACCTCTAGAAGGCGTGCAGTTTCATCCGGAAAGCATTCTGAGTGAACAGGGGCATGACTTACTGAATAATTTTCTGAAATACTAACGAAAACTATTTAATTCCTCTTTCGGCTATTTTTCATATCAGCTTTTGTGTAATACCCATAATCAGGTTATGGCGCTTAATTTATTTATGCGTCTGCGGGTTTCATTTCTTAGCAGGGGAATGAAGGGAGCTGAGTGATGAAAAACAAAAAGCCAGTGCGCGATGGGATGCACTGGCCTAATTCAAGCGCGATTTCAGGAACTAACGTGTTCCGTAAACGACAATAGTTTTGCCGTGCGCAGAGATCAGGTTTTGATCTTCCAGCATTTTCAGAATGCGACCGACTGTTTCACGGGAGCAACCGACAATTTGCCCGATTTCCTGACGTGTAATTTTGATTTGCATACCGTCAGGATGAGTCATTGCATCAGGCTGTTTAGCCAGATTCAGCAATGTTTGGGCAATGCGGCCTGTAACATCCAAAAATGCAAGGTTTCCTACTTTTTCTGACGTTGTTTGTAAGCGGCTTGCCATTTGAGCAGATAAACGCATTAAAATATCAGGATTAACCTGAATTAACTGGCGAAATTTCTTATAGGAAATTTCAGCCACTTCACAGGCGCTTTTAGCTCGCACCCATGCTGTACGCTCTTGCCCTTCTTCAAACAATCCAAGTTCACCAATAAAATCCCCCTGATTTAAATAAGAGAGGATCATCTCTTTACCTTCTTCATCTTTTATTAGAACAGCAACTGAACCTTTAACAATATAGTAAAGCGTTTCTGCCTTCTCACCTTGATGAATAAGCGTGCTCTTGGATGGATATTTGTGAATATGGCAGTGTGACAAAAACCATTCAAGAGTAGGGTCTGTTTGTGGCTTGCCGAGAACCATTCGCTTTATCCTCTGTTGTTATTTCCGCCTTTATGGTCAGAGAAACAGATCGTTTCTCATCAGGCTGGCTTTATAAAGTCAATAGATTAACATATTAACTTGCTGAAAAACTGACAAGCAGGAATTTTATATGGAAATCTCAGGGTATCAGCATGTCGATGCATTGCTCCGAGCCCATAAAACTTGCCCGTTTCACGTGTAGCACTGTTTGTAACACAGGAAAAGGATTATGTCTCCTCCTGTATCGCTTCAGCATATAAAACCAGTTAACAAATAGCCAGAATTCTATTTGAAAAGCCTGATTTACTACATTTTCATTTATAAATGAGTGAATAATTGATGTTTTATCACAGGTAACATTATTTTTTGTTACCTGCATTATCGATAAATAAATAGCGGGCAATATTTAGGATATTTTTTTGCCTTCAAGTAATTGCTGAACTAACGGCGCCATAATTAACTCCATTGCCAGCCCCATTTTACCACCCGGAACAACGATAGTATTTATACTGGAAATAAACGAACCTTGGAGCATTGCCAGTAAATAAGGAAAATCGATTTGGCTTAAACCGCGGAAACGAATAACGATAAAGCTTTCGTCTAAGGAGGGAATTGCCTTGGCAGAGAATGGGTTGGAGGTATCGACTGTAGGAACACGCTGGAAATTGATGTGAGTGCGGGAAAACTGGGGCGTAATATAGCGGATATAATCGTCCATTGAACGTACCACAGAATCCATCACAGCTTCCCTTGAATGTCCGCGTTCGCTGGTATCACGAATGAGCTTCTGTATCCACTCAAGGTTAACGATGGGAACAACACCAATCAGCAGATCCACATGGCTTGCGACATTATGCTGTGGAGTGACAACACCACCGTGTAATCCTTCATAAAATAGCATATCGGTGTTTGATGGTAGTGGCTCCCACGGGGTAAACGTACCCGGTACCTGATTGTAGGGAACAGCTTCATCATACGTATGCAGGTACTTCCGCCAGCGGCCTGTGCCTGTTTCGCCATAATCAGAAAATGCTTTTTCCAGCATCTGGAAATCATTCGCTTCTGGGCCGAAATAGCTGATATGCCGTCCTTGTTCTTTTGCTTTACGTATTTCTGCGTCCATTTCGGGACGGGTATAACGGTGAAAGCTATCCCCTTCGATAAGAGCAGCGGTAATACCCAGTTGTTGGAAAATCTTGCGGAATGCCACACTAGTGGTTGTCGTTCCGGCTCCACTGGAACCGGTTATGGCAATGACAGGGTGTTTGGCAGACATAAGAACAGACTCCTTATCAGTAAAAAAACAGTTGGGATGATCTTTCTCGTAACCAGCAATTTTGAGCCAATAAAGCAGTACCAATAAAACAATGCCAATAGAACATACAAAAATTGAATAAAATGCTATTGAGCCGAAAAGGGTATAAAAAGAATCAGCTTACGGGCGAAACTGCTCCTTAGGCATGATATTGACAGTTTCGTGCAATTCAGACCAGACCAGAATAACTTCGTTCCGTTCAAGCTGGCGTTTTACATCCTGTACTTTCTGCTCCAGCGTTTTTTCAGACTCACCATAATCAGTGCCTTCCCGTAAGACAAAACTCTCGATTAAGTTACGTAAAGTATCAGGTTCTATTTGCTGCCACGGGATAATCATTTTGTTCTCCATATATACCCTGCATCTTCCAAGTTGAATTACACACTTCGAAAACGGGTATAACTCATCTTGTGTGCTAAATAACATACTGCTATTTTCTCTGAAAGAAAATGACAATAATTAAGAGATATCACAACTCATGACTGCTAGCCTCCTCTTCTCACTCAGTACATTTATGTTTATTTCCGCCATTACGCCCGGCCCTAATAATATGTTAATGACAACATCGGGTGCTAATTTTGGATTCCGCCGCTCGTTAATACTTTTTCTGGGAATGGTAATTGGAATGCAGACCATCCTGCTATTATCTGCATTTGGTGTTGCCGGGTTATTGTTGATCTATCCGGCTGTACACACAGGTTTGAAAGTGCTGGGTAGTCTGTACTTACTCTGGCTGGCCTGGAAAACCGTAACAGCACAGTATAAACAGTTGGATGCACAACCCCTCGGAACACCTCTTAAAGGCTATCAGGGCTGGCTATTACAGTTTCTGAACCCCAAAGCATGGATGATGGGATTAGGATCTGTCAGCAGTTACAGCTTAGCCGGAGATTTATATATCCACTCTATTTGGGTCATCAGCGTAGTGATGATACTCAGTAATATAGCCACAGGCTTGGTATGGCTGAATCTCGGTGTCATGATTGGTCGCCTGTTAAAAGGCCGTACAGCATGGTTTACTTTCAATATCGTGATGGGGCTCTTGACAGCAGCCTGTGTGCCATTGATATGGATTAACTGAATCAGCTTAAATCAATATTTTTGCTGCCAAAGAAGAACGTCAGCACAAAGCCGCTGATATACGCAACAATCAGCCCCGCACCGTATACCGCCATTCCCGTGAATATTCCTGTCAGGGATGTCATCAAGGGCAACGCGACTACACCGGAGGGGCCGAATACCGTATTCAGGCCGACAGGTACACCTAACCAGGCAATCAGCCCGATAAAAAAGCCGCCGATTGCGCCACCAAAACAGGCCGTTACAAAAGGCTTAATGCGGGGCAGAGTCACGCCATAGATTAAAGGCTCACCAATTCCCAGAAAACCGGGGATAATGGCGCCTTTGATTTGAATACGCAGCAATGAATCTTTTTTCGCTCTTGCATATAACGCGAGAGCAGAACCAACCTGCCCGGCTCCTGCCATCGCCAGAACCGGAAACAAGGAGTTAAAGCCCTGTGTTTCCACCAGAGCAAAATAAACCGGTATAAATCCCTGATGCACACCAAACATCACGGCTATCAGGAACAACCCGGCTAAAACAGCCGTCCCGAACGGATTACCATTCAGATTGGTGAAAAGCCATGACATTGCCATAAACAGGTAGCTCCCGATCGGCATAATCACGATAAAAGTTACTGCACCCATGATAAGAAGTGTGATGGCAGAAGTCAGGATCATATCCAGATCAGCGGGTATGATTTTGCGGATCTGCTTCTCAACCCAGGCTCCCAGAATACAGGCAATCAATACCCCGAAAATATTGCCCCGTGGGTCGATAGCAAAGCCAAAGAAATTGTTGATACCGGAATAAAAACCACTGGTGGCATCGGGGTTATAACCCAGAATAAACAGAGCAGCGATAATCGCACCATTAATACCTGAACCGCCGAATGCCTTCTGCGCATTATAACCAATCAAAATGCTGAAGAAAGTGAACATCCCTTTACTGAAAATCTTCATATAGCCGATCATTTCAACCAGCACAGCATTAGGTTGTGCAACGCCCTGAATAAAAATTTGTTCCAGTAAAGTGGCGATCCCCAGTAACAGTCCGACAGCAATAAAACCGGGGATCAATGGTGTAAAAATAGTGGCGAATTTAGCAAGGAACTTATGGATTGAGCTGGTTTGCTTCTCTTTGAGGTGTTTTTTATTGGAAGAAGCAATATCTTTCAAATCTGCTGAATGGTGTTCCGGAGCCGTATGCTCGGCAGAACTTAATAACTCATTCATCATCGCTGCGGCTGTCTGGGCTTTGCCGGGGCCAAGAACGATCTGAAGCTGCTCATTACTTTCGACCACACCCAGAACGCCGGGGATTAGTTTTAGTTTTGCCTTATCGACGATTGAATCATCACGTAATGTTAACCTCAGGCGGGTCATGCAATTACCGCACTGTATGACATTACTTGCCCCGCCAATGGCGCTGAGTATTTCAGGCAACATATTCGGATTAATTTTAGCCATTTAGCACCCTTACCATCTATACCTATATAGGGAAAAGGTAATCACTATCGGACTGTTGAAATGGCAGGCCGGATAAATCCCTGATGTTCTGTTAATAACACTCGGGCTTCTTCGGCGCTGATCCCCGATAGAATCATCACAATTGCGGTTTTGCAGTGGCCGTTACAGGCACTCAGGGCTTGTTCTGCCACTTCTCTGTTGCATTCAGTAGCTGCCATCACAATATTTTTTTGCCGTTCGATTAACTTAGCATTAGTGGCTGCAACATCCACCATCAAATTACTATATACCTTGCCGATACGGATCATGGCACCAGTTGTGATCATATTCAGTACCAGCTTTTGCGCTGTACCTGCTTTCATACGGGAAGAACCGGTGACAACTTCCGGCCCGACAACCGGGGTGATTGCGATATCAGCCAGCCGGGTCATCGGGCTGTCAGGGTTGCAACTAATACAGGCGACAGTTGCTCCTATGGATACCGCATATTCCATCGCACCTAACACATAGGGAGTCCGGCCACTGGCGGCAATCCCGACCAGTACATCTTTTTCACTAAAGTGTAGTCCTTTAAGATCATCTGCGCCCAGTTGCCGGTTATCCTCCGCATTTTCTACCGCTTGAAGAATAGCCTTATGCCCGCCAGCGATTAAGCCGACAACCTGTTCTGGTCTGGTGCCATAGGTTGGCGGGCATTCACTGGCATCCAGAATTCCTAATCGCCCCGATGTACCTGCACCGCAGTAAATCAATCTCCCGCCACGACGGAAAGCCTCTGCCACTTTATCCACTACAAGAGCAATTTGAGGTAACGTCTGCTCAACGGCAAGAGCAACTTTTTTATCTTCATCGTTAATGACACGCAGCATATCCAGTGTCGATAACTCATCAATATGAGTACTGGCAGGATTGCGGCTTTCCGTTACCAGATTATTGAGATTGATTTTCATGGTTTGTTCCAACTATCTACTATACGGTGTGAGAGCGATTATGGATTATTACATTGATCCTACAATATAGCTCTTATAATCATAGCGCTCACTTCCCGGATTATTTCTTTTCTCGAATGATTCATCGTAATAGAGAACAATATTTTCAAATAATAGAATTGATTACCTTTTGATAAATAACAGTGATTACTTTTATTTATTGCCTGATAAAAATCTTTCATTACTTAATAATAAAAAAGTTTCCTACTTTATGTTGATTGTGCAAAAAGCTTTTATTTCAACTGATAATTTAATGTGAATGTGCAGATGAAATTTTGCATTCTCTTGAGGAACGTACCTATGAAGTTTATTTTTGTTAATAAATCCCTGCGATTTTTAATATTAATTTTTTCTTTTTTATTGCCGTTTGTCTCGATGAATACATTTTCAGTGAGTGAAGATCATCAAAACCTAACAGTAAAACCACTTTTTCCGAGTGCGAGCGATGAAAATAATTTAGATGTAACAGAAAAAGATAAAGCTGGCGTAATTGCACAAAATATTCAGACGATAGGTGGTTTATTATCATCTTCGTCATCTCAACTTACAGAACAGGCGAAATCCTACGCTTTAGGAAGAGTAAACGGAGTAATAAATAGTGAGGTACAAGAATGGCTGTCACAATTTGGTACAGCCAAAGTTAATTTATCTCTCGACAGAAAAGGTAAACTGCATAACAGTTCATTAGATCTGTTATTTCCACTTTATGATAACAAAGTAGATTGGCTGGTTTTTTCTCAGTTGGGTTATCGTAATAAAGACAGCCGAAATACGGTTAACCTCGGTTTTGGCAGCCGTTATTTCACTTCGGGCTGGATGTATGGTTTTAATACTTTCTTTGATCAGGACATCACAGGAAAAAATAACCGGCTGGGATTAGGGGCAGAAGCATGGGCTGATTACCTGAAATTATCAGCTAATACTTATATTCGCCTGAGCAAGTGGCATCAGTCACGGGATGATAAAGACTGGGAAGAGCGCCCTGCTAATGGCTTTGACATCAATGGCGAGTTCTTTCTGCCCGCTTACCCGCATATCGGCAGTAAACTGGGTTACGAAAAATACTTCGGTGATAACGTGACTCTGTTTAACCGTGATACCAAACAGAAAAATCCCGGCTTTGCTAAAGTAGGCATTACTTATACGCCGATCCCGCTGATAACGATGGGCATAGATTACCGGCATGGCAGTAACAAACACAGCGATGCCCGCTTTCAGGCCAATTTAAACTATAGATTTGGTGTCCCGCTGAGTGTTCAGTTATCACCGGATAGCGTTGCATCAATGCGCACACTGGCAGGTAGCCGCTATGATCTTGTGGAAAGAAATAACAACATTGTGCTGGATCATAGGGAGAAACCGAGGCTGGAAATTAGCTTACCGAATATCATTCAGGGACGTGGTGCTCAGGAGGTAACAGTAACAGCTAACGTGGAGTCAAATAGGCCGGCTAAAGCGGTTAAATGGAGTGCAGGAGAAGAGTTCCACAAAAATGGAGGAGTGCTACCGAGTAGCGGTAATTCTATTAGAATTACACTACCAAGATATTTTGATAAAGGTGTAAACAGTTACCCAATTCATGCAATGGTGGAATTAGAGAATGGCAAGCTCTCCAAAACAGCTGAAATGACTGTTAAGGTTACTGGAGGAGGTCCATTCGAAGGTAATATGAAAGTTTCTCCTGACGGAATTATTTTCGGAAATGGGAGAGATGCGTATACCTATAAGGTTTTAATTGTTGATGAAAAAAGTGCTCAACCGTTGCGTAATCATAGTTTTGAGAATGTAACATGGAGTATTGTAAATAATAAATTACCAGAGCATGTGAAATTTAAAGAAACTAAAACTACTACAGACGGTGACGGATATTTAACTGCTTCATTGGTTAGTAATGTAGGAGTGAATGGTGTCATAGCTAAAATGGAGCTTACCGCTGCTGACAATAACGTATATGAAATCAGTGACAAAAATGGTGTGAGTTTTAAAGCGGTGCCGCAAAGTGCAGATTTGATGTTCACCGCAGCTAATCATCACTTCGGGTATCTTGAAGGACCGAATAAGCCTTATAATGTTTATGAAGGTTTAAGAATCAAACTTGCAAAAAAAGGATTTAATTCAGAAGGTATGCTCGAGCCTATTGCTGGACATCATGAGAATGTCAAATATGAACCTTCATCTGACCTTGTGAAAATAATTGAAGAACCAGGAGGGCCTGAAATTATTTTCCCAGCTGAAAATTTTAGATCATATAAAAAAGCAACGGTTACTGCGACAGTCACTAATATGGAAACAGGGGCTAAATATGTTTATGAATATACATTCGAACCTCTGAGATATGTTTTTAGCCCACAGGTTGGTAATGATGGTTATGTAAGCCTTGGAGATAACAATAGTAAGAACAGTACGTGTGAAAAACTTGATCCTAAGAAGCTTGGGCGTAACGCTATATCAATGACTGAGGAAGATGTTGGGATAACAATTCCTAGTGATACTTCTTTAGAAAGTGATTATGGGGATATTGACGGTTTTGGTTTTTTACCTCTTCCTCATTATGATGAAAATGAACATGAGATGAAAATAAAAATAGCAAAAGATAAATCGTTATCGGTATTCTCTTTAATTAATTACATTTCAAAGAGTAAGTTGGTGGATATTAATCCTAAGGATGTTGGAAGGTTACTGTGTAAGTTCGAAAGTTAAAATATAGTATCGATAAAAAAGTACAGGCTTTTGTAGTCTGTACTTTTTATTTTTAATTAATTAAGGATGTCAATAATTTTATATAATAACAAGTTATTATCAACCGATAACCAAAAGTTATTGGAGGAGTATAAAATTTTTTCTAATATATAAATTGGATAACTAACACTTACTCTAGTGGAGTTAGTATCAAAATAAGGTTACTAATAATAACATCTAATTGGGTGCTTATATATGCCATCATATATTGGTAAAATTATTGTTTTTTTCACAATCCTTTATACGTTACTTATCCCTTCTACCATTATGAATGCGTTTGCTGAGGGGTATATAACTAATGAAAAAACAAGCAAATCCAAGATAGATAATGCAGACACCCAAGTAACCGAATCAAGTAAAAAATTTCTAACTCCAGAAGCTGATAAAAAAGGTGGAACAGGAAATACAAGTCATACATCAGAATATGAACATGCCGATGCTATTGGACGTAATATTCAGATGGCAGGGAATATTCTATCGTCATCCTCTTCAGAATTAGCAGAACAAGCCAAATCTTATGCTTTGGGTAAAGTTAACAGTACTATCTCTTCCGAAGCTCAAAAATGGCTCTCCCAATCTGGTACAGCAAAAATTAACTTTAGTTTTGACAGAAAAGGCAGGCTGGAAAATAACTCAATAGATCTGTTATTGCCTATTTATGATAATCAAGCCACCTGGCTGTTTTTTTCTCAATTAGGTTATCGCAACAAAGATAGCCGGAATACAGTTAATCTCGGTTTGGGAGGGCGTTATTTTTCTCCGAACTGGATGTATGGCCTGAATACTTTTTATGACTATGACATTACGGGTAAAAACAGGCGGGTAGGGTTAGGAGGAGAACTTTGGGGAGATTATATTAAATTTTCCACCAACGGCTATTACCGTTTAAGTGACTGGCAAATCTCGCGGAATTTCGAGGAGCATCACGAACGACCCGCCAATGGCTACGATATTAACGGAGAATTCTTCCTATCTGCCTACCCTAATCTGGGAGGCAAATTTTCTTATGAGCAATACTTCGGTGATAACGTGACGTTATTTAACCGAAAGACCAAGCAAAAAAATCCAAGTCTGGCAAAAATAGGCGTGACGTATACACCAATTCCATTGATAACAATGGGCGTGGATTATAAACAAGGCGAGAGAGGACAGAGTGAAACCCAATTTCTGACAAACTTTAATCTCAGATTTGGTGTGCCACTGAGTGCACAGTTATCACCGGATAACGTTGCATCAATGCGAACACTGGCAGGCAGCCGTTATGATTTGGTGGAAAGGAATAATAATATAGTGCTTGATCACCGGAAGGTTCCGGTTGCTAAGTTTTCTATACCAAAAACAATTGTGGGTTATAGCTATGGCGTATTTGATATCCCAGTGAAATTTCTTACTGATGCCTCTGTTAGGTCTTTTGGCTGGAGTATGCCCGGCAATAGAAAAGAAAAATTTGAAAATAATGGCGGTAAACTTGCCTATAAATCAGGAAACATTAAACTTACTTTCCCTAACTATCTAACTGAGGGAAATCAAGATACAAACAATAGCTACACGGTTTTTGTTGATTTTGGATTAACTAATAATGAGAAAACAGAGTCGGAGCAAATACAAGTTATTGTTAAACCTTTTATGATACAAAAAAAAGGAGAGGGTTCTAATTTTACTCCGTCAGGACCACAACCTGCGACGGGGAAAATAAAAGACGGATATACTTTTGACCCTGTGATTACTTTCGATACGCAGAATAATTTGAAAACAGTCCAGAATGACACTATTCATAATGTTGAGTGGGTGGCTATACCAGAACAAGATACACCTGAAAATAGGAAGAAATTGAAATTTCATCCCCAAGGTGAATTTGATCAAATAACCTTAGATGAAAATGGCCATTTTCCTAAAGATGCACGTGTTATTTTAACCAGCGATGGATATGTCGGGAAAGTAGATGTTTATTTATCAATGGATGGGCAAGATAAACAACTTGTGGGAAAAGTAATCTTTAAACCTAATAACTTAAAATATAAAATTAGTGATATAACTGTCTTCCCTAAACCTTCTAATAAAGTATTTGCAGATGGTAAAAGTACATATACATATAGTGCAACTATTGAAAATGGCGATAATACTAAAATCAAAGAAGGAACAAAAATAGATAACGTAAAATGGATTGCAAAAGATGCTACTGATAAAGATATTACTGATAAACTTATAGTAGTTAAAAAAAGTGATTTAGTTGATAAAAATAGTAATTTAGAATGGGAAATAGCTAGTGTTCAACCCTTTAAAGATATAACGGTTTCTTTATCGATTGAAAATCAGCCTTCAATCTTAGCTAAACAGAAAGCTACTTTTCTAAAACCTGAAATCAGACTAGAGATTCCTTCTGGTCCATTTATTGTAAATGAGTCTTACATAGTAAAAGCAATAATTGATGATGAAAACTTAAAAGGATCAATTAAATGGGATATCAGTTCTGAAGCTATATCAAAAACTTCAGATATTAAAAATGAAATTAGGGTAACCACTGATAAAAAAGATGAAATTAGAGTTGTAGCTTCTATTAATAATAATGGTGAAATTATTTCCAGTCCTCCTGTAACACTAAATTTTGAATGGCCAGTTATAAATAAAATAACAACTGTTAATGCAGATCATTATCCCGGAGATAAATATACTTTTAAGACTGCTGTTACAGATAGTACTGGTAAAGTTAGTTATACTGGACATGGAAATACATTTAATTGGTATATTAAAACTCCAACTAGTTGGGAAGAACAAGGTTTAACATTATCACCTTTAGAATCAAAAGATGTGTTAGTTGATAACGAAGGAAATTTAAATTCAGTTCTAATTAGCTCACCAGATAAATCAGCAGTAACTGGAATTACTGTTTGTGCTAGAATAAAAAATAAAAATATTATTATACCTGAAACTGAGATGTGTAGTAATCCAGTGGATTTTATTGAAAATAAGTCGGAATATACAATTAAATACCTCGATATCATTCCTCCTAAAAAACCTGTACCTTTAATTGCTGATGGCGAACAAACTTATGTTTACGAAGCACTTATTATTAATCATGAAAAAAATCCCGTAAAAAATGAAATAATTTCAGGGGCGAAATGGAATATAGATAATCCTACCGATGGAGTAAGTATACATTTCCCCGAAGGGAAATTACGAACAGATAGTGAAGGAAGATTACGAGCAACATTAACTAGTACTAAAAAAGTAGAAGATATATGGGTTTCACTTATTATTGAAAACCACCCCCCAAAAAAAGCTAAAAATGGAGCATCTTTTACGTGGCCACTTATTAGTAAACCAGAATTTACACCAGAAAGTGGAGATGTGATTAACGATGGAAAAGATTCTTATACATATACAGCTCAATTATATGAATCTGACGGTAAAACGCCTTATATTGGAGATAAAATAAAATTTATATGGAGCCTTCAAAAACCAGAAGGAGATAGTACAACTTATTTGAAACAAACAGGAGAGGTTACTACCTCCCCTAAAGGAGAACTCACAAATTCTTTGGTTAGTTCCCATAATCCACCAGTAGAAGATGCCGTAGTTTGTGTTGCCATTGCTAATAATCCTCCTTCTGAAAATGGGCAGAAATGTGCAAATAAGGTTTCTTTTAGTAATAAGTATATTTTGAATCTTACGGTTAATAATCCTCCAGAGGGACTTAAAGGTGATGGTGAGCAGAACAAATATATTTTTACTGCGACAATTAGAAATAAAGAAGATAATAGTTCACAACCAAATATACCAATAACCTGGAGCACATCTTTACCAGTTCCTTTATCGCAAGAACCTAATCTCATGATAACGCATGAAGATTCAACAAATTCTAAAGGACAAGCAACCTTTACGATGTATAGTAAGCTAGGAGGATTTGAAGGTATTACAGTAACTGCTGCAGCTAGTAATAGCAGTCCAGCGACTAAATCTGTAACAGTAAAAATCGACACTAAACCTAAATATGTTGATAAAATAGTATTATTAACATCTAGTGGTGGTAACTCAGGTACTGCAGCAACTACGCCAGAAAATGGATTTTTCGCTAAGGATTTAACGTTTGGTTGGAAAAACTTGCAATTTATACTTTATTCTAATCCGGATGATAGGGATATTTGGAATGCTAATAGCTACCAGTATATTTCTAAAAAACCTGATATAATTGAACCCATAAATAATAGCTATTTTCAAGTAAAAAAAGCTGGAGATTCAGAGGTGGAAACCCGTTATTTATTTTCTTCAGGTCGTTATTTTTCACGTATAACAACAATAGCTATTAATAAAATGGTATTTTCTGATACTGCAGGGCTTAATGGCAATGGTGCTGGCAATATGTTTTCTGATGATAACCAGGTTAAACCTCCCGCTAGTTGTACGACAGGAATACCAGTAAAAACTACCGATATAGGCGTTAATCTTGAAAAAATTATAACTCAAGGAGTAGAGTTGCAACCTGCGGGATTAATCGATAATGCTACAACATTTCAATATGTTGGATTAAATACTCCGGAGTATACTCAGGCATATCAAATAAATAGTGATGCTCCTCCTCTGTATATTTTACTTTGTCAGGAGGGAGAATGAATGCCTATAAGATGGAGTTTGTCGCATTAACGGAACCTCAGGTAAACTCCCAGGGTTTCTGCGTGAGTTCCAAACGATGTACTTGATCTGAAATGCGTTTAAGTGCTTACATTGTCTTGTCGATATGATTGCTTAATGTGTCTATTGGTATCCAGAAGGGGGATTCGTCAGCATGGTCAGCCAGAAAAACCCATATCTCAATAACCGGATTGAGCAGGATTATTACAATATCAAACGGTGAATCTTTCCTATACTGGGATTTAAAAATTTAATGGTTGCTCAACCTTGTTAGCGGCTATTGAGTTCGTCAATATGTTGAAAAAGGACAATACACTAAGAGTCAGAATACCCATTATCACTTGCGCTCTTTTTCTACCCATTCACAATATAAAAATTATTCAATGCAATTCAGTCCGCAACCTTTCTGCGAATACGGTAGAACCATTTCTAATTATCTCCATTAAAAATATATGATAGGACTTGTGTACCATATTTTTTGAAATTATTTTCATTAGAATTCATCTGAAAAGTAAGCTGGAATTTATAATATACCAATTCAACTTCAAGATGCGTGTTATATCTCCCTGCGTCGCGGGGAGATATAATAACTCGTCTCACATTATCAGTTGTAACTTGAAGTTTATCGGTATATAAATTATTTTAATCAGAGGTCTGATGGTTGTGTATCAATATATGCTTGCCAGGTCTTTGAATATTCCCGACCATTATTAATATAATAAATAGCTATAGGAGATGGATGACCCTGAGAATCTGTGTTAAATCCCATTAACGCACTTTGGGGAATCGAGACGTGAATCTGCTTTGCTTGAACATCTTTAGGTTTTATGGATTTTGAATCTATTAAAGGATTATCAACACTTGGGTCATCAGTTTCTGGATCAAATCTAATGACATAGATATAATAATCAACTTTATCTCCCAATTGTACCTGATTTTTATCTCCAACAGGAATAATACAAGTCAATCCATTTTTAACTGAATCTATACCAAGAACATGATGTTCGTCAAAGTCAAGTCCGGAAGAGTCCTGAATTGTAACTCGTTCCAAATTTCCACTAGGTACAAGATAATCGTTACTCTGACCTAATTTAAAAAGTAACTCTCTAGATCTATAAATATTGCCGTTTAACTTTAAAACATAATAAAAAAGAGTGTTAATTTGAAGTGGAGTGAAAATATCATAAGGAATTTTAAATGGTTCATCTATGTTTTTTCTATTACCATATAAATCTGATGTACATAATGTATTATATTGATTATTTACTTTACTCATAATGTATATAGTATCTGTTGATGTAAGTGTATCAGAGTAAGGTAAATTAGCATTAAAACTAATATCTAGTTTACTAGACGGGGGGGGGACTTCATCTCCATCCAGATATTCAATTGTAGGATTATCAAAATTGTCAGATGGAAGGATCTTTTTTGTGATAATTAATATGTTTTTTGAAGGAGGAGCTGTTTCATCTCCGATAACATTGGAAATAATTACCTCTTTGAAATATGAACTTGCCATCTGTCTGGCAAAAATTGTAACATCAAGATTACCGTCATCTCCGGTATTAATATAATACATGTTATCATTAAAAGGAGGAACTTCTGTTTCTCCATTATATAAACGCATATACTCTATATTAGTTACCTTTAGTGCGATTTGACAATTATTCATTGCAACGCCACTTTTATTTCTTGGGTAAATTAATACATTTAAATGTGCATTCTTCTGATTATCAGGTAGTTGTCCATCAGGTGCTGGAGAAAAATCTTCAATAAGATTACTACCTATTACTATAGGAAATAGAGATTTTAGTTGGAGATCATGGTCGCTATACGGATGTTGTGTCAGAGTAATATCTTTTATACCTGCAGCTGTAGAGTTAGTAACATTCTTAATTGAAAACTCTAGCTTAATAGAAGAGTTTTCTGTGGAATTTTTTATTTCGATAATATAAGGTGCTATTATTTTATTTCCTTTGTTATCAGTGTGTTTATACCTATATTTATCTTTATAAGGACTAATTATTACATTTTGATTGCTTGATGTATTTTCGACAGTGATATCACTACTATCAGATACAGTTTGATGTTTACTAGTATCTCCAGTATAAGTGGCTATTATAATAATCTTTGAACCTTGAAAAACATCAGTACCTTTAAAATCAATGTCTAAATTTTCAGTAGCCATATTAGTGCCTCTTAATGTTTTTAATGATTTCTATTAAAAAAATAAAGCTCATCACTACTTGATTTCTATTTCAATATGGTTCTTCTTTAAGGAGAACTGTATCTATACATGGTTTCTATTTTTACTATATTTTTCAGTGTAATTAAACTCCTCAATTATTTACTGTTAATTTAACTATATAAAGTTATTTTTTAAAGCAATTATAAAAAGTGATGGTTTTCATTGTGTTTAAATAATAATGAAAAAATGTTATAAGCGAAGTAAGTAAGTTGATGTTTCTTTAAATTATTAATTAGGTGTTTCACAAAGATTATTATTCAACTAATTTATCATTAGGCTAACCTCTTGCTCTGATTCTTGTTAAAATTAGTTTCCTTTGGATGGGGATTTTTGATTAATTCATTTGTATTTTCATATTTTTTCTTTCCCAAGATAAATATGGTTGAGAGAGATAAATTTTGTCCCTGAAATTTTACTGTGTTTGAAACACCGTTTACTATTTTATCTCCAAATTTAATTAACTATTTTTATTCAAATAAGATCAATAATGCATTTTTATGGTTTTTGCCAACGATAGTATCTTCTTCCCAATTACCGATATGCTACTTTTTATCAATACATTCTGGGTGTTTTTCAATGATGATTTTGTTTTTGATTTCCTCTTTGTGTTCATTACTCCTATAGTGTTTAAGATACGGTTTTTTCAGGACTCAAATCTTGCCAAATTAACTGATTAATCGATTTGACGATATCCAGTGTCATTTTCACGATTTTTATCGCGGGCTCTAAGATTTTAAGCTGAAAATTTGGTATCTTTCTGTTTCGGTCAGTTTTGTATAGATTATAATGTATTCTCCTTTAGCGAGAAAGATGCCTATTATAGTAACTAACCACCTTTCTTAGAAATTGCATTTATTAGGTGAATCCAAGTAAATATTCATTTATCCGATACCACTACTTCTATGTATTTGAATTTGTGTGCTTACATATTCAGTATATCCCTGAGGACCTTTAATGGTAGCTACAGCAGTAACATACTCTGGACCATTTGACCAATTTATATTTCCACCGCTTACATTCGTTATAAACTGACCATTTTCAGTTAGGCCTGAAATTGGCGTAAAAAACAACGTACCATTACTGAACTCATCATTACTGAATTCAACTAACACACCATTCAACAAATGATTATTTTTATCTTTTACGGTCACTGTAAGTATTATGATACCTTTAGGGTATAAAACATCACCTGAGCACTCCATTGTAATATTATTCAGATTAGTAACTATAATATCTGCTAAGCCATGAAATCCTAAGGAATAATTTTCAGCTTGTACTTGAATACGGCTTGCGTTATAGCTAGTAAATATTGTTGAAGCCTCTCCCATATCGTTTGTTTTTTTAGAGGGTGGATTAAATGTGGCCTTAACTGGAATTGATGTAAAATAATTTCTTGCATTTAAGAAATCAATTTCTATTTCTTCTTTAGTTCCCCACATTACAGTAGCTGTTAGCGTTACGGGAGATCCTACAGTTATTGTACTATTCATGAATTTTAAAGGTAGAGCGTTTATTGAAGTGAATTTAACTGGTAACGGCGGAGCTTTAATTTTTGGATTGTTGGTAAAATAAGCACTTATAGTAAATTCAATATTTTTATTTTGTAGGGAAATAATAGATAGGTTTACTAGACCGCTAGAATCTATTTTAGTATTCCACTCTTGGCTATTTGTCATTTTAAATACTACATCAGTATGATCTAGTTTAAAAGTAACATCAGTCTTAGGAACGATACCATGAGATTCTAACAATAATTTTTCATGTAATGTTTCATTTGCATTAGCTTGAGAAAGTACATTTATCCATTGAAGTTTAATATTACCTATTGATGGAGAGTTAATTATTTTAACATGAGCTGGTTCAGAAAAACCTGTGTTAGCAGCATCAGTTACTGTATAAACAACATCATAATCACCATCAGGTATTTTAGAAAAAGGGATTGGTATATGTATAGAATATGGAATAGGGGGTTCTATAAAATAATATGCATCTTTAACTTTAACACCATTCAATAATATGTTTATTTTTTCTTCTGGTTTTTCAGTGTCAAAATAGTTAATAACAATTAACATGAAATCATTATGCTTTATACTAACATCAATAATTCCATTTTTATCTTCTTGTGGTAATGTGGGTTTTTTTAGAGGGTTGTTTTTAAACATGATATGCCTCTTTAGTTATTTTTTTAAAAAAAGGTAAAGTTCATCATTACTTGATTATTATTTCAATATGGTTCTTCTTTAAGAAGAGCTGTATCTATATACATTTTACATTTCACTATATTTTTCAGTGTAATTAAATCCCTCGATTATTAACCGCTAGTTATTAATCATAAAAATTATTAATTGTTATTAAAGATCGATTAACTATATAAAGATATATTTTAAAAAATCAATTATAAAACTTATAAGTGATTTCATAAAAAATGATAGTTGTCATTGTATTTAAATCATAAGTGAAGCACAGTTATGAAAAAAATAAATAAGTCGATGTTTCTTTCAATAATTAATTTTGTATGTAGCAATGGTTATTATTAAAGCAGCTTATCATCAGGTTGGTTTCTTTCTCTGATACCTGACTAAAATTAGTTTTGGTTTGAAACTAATTCATTTTGGATTTATATATCCGGGGCTTGTTTCTAAATGTAATGTAATATTTATGTAAGCTGTTGTTTTTTTATTTTTCACTCTATCGATAATTTAAGTCATTGCATGGTGATAACTTTTTTTCATTGGTTTTGTTTTTTCTTATATATATTCTAATTAAAGATTGATGTGGTTATTTATAGAGTTTTAATTAATTAAATAAGGAGATATTATTTATGGCTGATATTATCATTCAGAAAAAAACTCAACCTAAAGATGTAAAAATAGCTAATGTTGCTGGTGATGATCGTATTGTTGTATATTCCAGTTTCGGTGTGAGTCCTGATAATATAGTAGAGCAGTATCCGGCTGTTTGTGGTAACGAAACAGTTCATAATGTTATTAATTGTTATACTTTATCTAATTATAAAAATAATCCACTACCTCCTGGTTCTACTGATGATGCAGATAGGGCTGGGTTATTTGTAGTGGTTAATACGAATCGTTTAGCACCTTCAGATTCTAGTGTTACTTTAGTTATGAATATAGCTGCTTGTTATAATGTTTCAAGGAACTATGGACCAATATATATGCCTCCAGGTAGTGATAATGTTACTTTTTCTATTCCTTATTATGACGTGACTGGAATATTTAATCGAGGAGATTGCCGGATTAATGGTGGTTCTCCATTTGGATATGGTTCTATTACGTTCCAATTTTATTCAGATGTAATTAATTCTCTTTCTATACCACCCTGGCAGGGAAGAATTATCACTTGTGGCTCAGCGTATCAAGGGTGTTCTGGCCCCGGTTGCCCTGACCATAGTTATGACTGTCCGGACTGTGCAAGTGATTGCCCTAATGGTTAAGGTGGAAAAAATATCCTTTTGTAAGAAAATAGAATAAATATAACGTTACATTAGTCTTAAGAATAGATAATTGCTTAAGTTAGCACCCATATTTATGGGTGCTAATAACAGAGGAATTATTGCCTTGAGATATTTTTAAATAGGAACATTATATTTGTGATTAATTAACGTTTTTTGATTTCTATCTCATATAATATAGATTATTGAGATTAAATTGATGTTATATGATTAATAATATTCGCTAAAATAGATGTCAATTACTGCTCTAATTTTAACTTTTTTGTTTTTATATATTTACCTTGCCATCGTTTCTAAATTCATTTTCCCTTTCCTTGATACGCTTCAATTATCACATAACAGGTGTTTATAACACTTTACTGATAAAATTATAGTGATTTCATTACAAATAAAAAATTAACCTCCATTTATTTTTTCATTATGCGAGTGAATCAGGCTTATGTTCTTTTGTTTGTTTTTGTTATTAATCTATTCACTTGTGATTTGATTGTATGGTATTTTATTAAAATAATACTTTACTTAATCAATTTTTGGTTTGATGCTCTTAAGTTATTTGATGTAAAGGTTATTGTTTTTGCAAATGTCAATAATTGTAATAAATGAAGTGAAAAACGTGGTTTTATGTATAAATAATTTAATTATTTTGAGGAGATAAAATTATCTTTTTGTAGTATTAAATTCTTCACTTCCATTACCAATGTTATTATAAATTACTGTGATTAAGAAGTCGTGGTAAATCTTTTGCTAATTGTATCCTTATTAACTAACATTTCATTAGTCAACGTTTTTACCAGTAGTTCCGATAAGACCTTTGGCAAAGCGCTAAGTTAAAATGCTATCACCATGAATCTGTAATGTTTTGTAATTATTAACAACCATTGGGCGAAAGAACATGGATATACGCAATCTTGAAGCTTTCATCGTTTTGGCTGAGACTCTTAATTATCACAAGGCATCAGAGAGGCTTTACCTTTCTCAGCCTGCTTTGACGAAAAAAATACACGGTCTGGAAGATATTCTGGGGGCCGAACTATTCAGAAGAGGACCAAACGGAACAAAATTAACAGATTTTGGTCAGAAAACGCTGGAGAATGCCAGAAAGTTTTTAACGCATTATGAACAGTTTAAAAGCCAGGTGCAATTTGATTCAAAGAAGGAAGTGACCCGGCATTTATATGTCGGCTCGTGTTTTCCTATCCATAATTATTCTCAAATCGAGAATCAGCTTGCAGAGAAAAAAGGTAATATTGTATTGGCTTTGATGACAGGTCTATCAGTTGAGCAGCAGGTTAATTTACTTAATGCAGGTATGCTTCATGTGGCTGTTATGCCTCTGGCAGCGGCAAAACCGTTTGACTTAAAAAAAACATTTACTGAAGAATTAGTTTATCTTTTTAAGAAAAGGAGTCCGTTGATATCTAAATTCAGAATAGGAAATAGTCAGTATGGTAGTAAGAATTCTTTGACGATGACGTCTGAAAAAAGAGAAAATACTGATTTGAATGACTGTCTGAATGTTTTTCCTATTTATGGTAGTGATAATATGAATTTGTTATTAAAAACAAATGATATTATGTTGATGATGGAGATGATTACAAAAAATGGTGCTTACGCATGTGTGCCTAAGAGAATGATAAGTGCAATTCCGGCTTATTATTTGAATTCCCTGGAACTTGTTGAAACAGATAAGAAAATAGATTTAGGTGTCGTATGGAGTAAGACAATAGATGAGGATCTGATTGGTGATGCTGAAAGCTTTTCTGCATGGGTGATCAATCTTTAAAATAACAGTCTAAATAATCAGTGAATCACTTTTTTTAATTGTTAATGCTTTTTCAAAGCAGATTATAAACAATATGATTGTGCGATTTTTATGATGAATATTTCTACTAATCGATGTGTGAAAGATATTTCTTAATTATATGATTTTAAGTTTTTATCATCAGCAGGGTAATTTCTTGTGTAGATTACAAAATGGTATGTTTTTAGGTCTGAAAATATCATAATCGGGCATGAGGTTAAAATGCCCGATTATGATTGCACGAGAATAAATATTCAGAATAAATTTACTGATTCACGTTAAACGTTTCTGTCATTTTTTCAATTTGCTCCTGAATATCTAACCACTCCATTTCAATATCTTCCAGTTTGGATTTAGTGTTATTCTGTTGATACAGGCACTCGGTTAATTCCGTTTTCCGATCATTTTCATATATTGTGTTATCTGACAGCTTTTCTTCTATATTTTCCAGCTTTGTGCTTAAATCATCCATTTGCTTTTCAAGAGCTGTTAGCCGCTTACGTAATGGTTGTGTTTGGCTGCGGAATTCTGCTTCACGTCTTTTTTGATCTTTACGCTCCTGCGCACTGAAATTCTGTGTGTTATTGGTAGATGAATCAGTGTCGGCAGCAGTTTTTTCTTCCTGGCTTTCACGCAACTGTTGACGCTGTAATTCTGTCAGCCATTGTTGGTAGTCCTCGAGATCCCCTGTGAAAGATTCTACTTTGCCATCATGTACCAGATAGAGCTCATCAGTAGTAGAACGCAGCAAGTGTCTGTCATGGGATACCACGACAAGAGCGCCATCGAAATCGATCAGAGCTTCAGTCAGTGCTTGTCTCATATCCAGATCAAGGTGGTTGGTGGGTTCATCGAGTAGCAGAAGGTTCGGGCGTTGCCAGACAATCAGGGCAAGCACCAGACGCGCTTTTTCCCCGCCGGAAAAACGGGCACTCGGGTCAGTCACTTGGTCTCCTTTGAAACCAAAACCGCCAAGATAGTCCCTCAGTTGCTGTTCTGATTCCTGTGGTGCGAGTCTGGCTAAGTGCTGTAAAGGCGATTCATCCGCACGCAGGAATTCCAGCTGGTGCTGGGCAAAATATCCCAGTTTGATACCTTTGGCTAAGGCAATATCCCCCTGCTGTGGTTCAAGTTCACCTGCCAGTAATTTGATAAGGGTTGATTTACCTGCCCCGTTACGACCTAGCAGACCAATGCGTGAACCGGGAACCAGATTTAATTTAATCGAATCCAGCACGGTCTTGTCGCCGTATCCGGCACTGATTTTTTCCATATTCAGTAGCGGGTTTGGCAGGCTATCCGGCTTGCGGAAGCTGAAACGGAAGGGGTTATCAACATGGGCTGGGGCAATCAGTTCCATGCGCTCCAGCATTTTGATCCGGCTTTGTGCCTGTTTTGCTTTGGTGGCCTGTGCGCGGAAACGGTCAATATAGCTTTGCAAATGCGCCACTTTTTCTTGCTGGCTTTGGTACAGAGCCTGTTGTTGGGCAAGTTTGGCAACGCGTTGCCGCTCAAAGGAAGAGTAATTACCCGTATATTCGAATAAATTTTGTTGCTCGATATGCAGGATTTTATCGATGATCGGGTCGAGGAAATCCCTGTCATGGGAGATCAGAATCAAAGTGCCTGTGTAGCTTTTCAGCCATTTTTCAAGCCAGATTACTGCGTCCAGATCAAGGTGGTTAGTCGGTTCATCCAGCAGTAGCAGATCAGAGCGGCAAATCAGTGCCTGAGCCAGATTGAGGCGCATACGCCAGCCACCGGAAAATGAACGGACAGGCTGTTCCAGTTGTGCCTGAGAAAATCCCAGCCCATGCAGCAAGCTGGAAGCGCGGGAGCGGATTGTCCACGCCTGAATAGTGTCCAGTTGGCCGTGAAGGTGGGCGATAGCGTGGCCGTCATTCTGTTCATTGGCTATGTTCAGTTTTTGCTCCAGTTGGCGGAATTCGCGATCACCGTCGATCACATATTCAAGCGCTGAAATTTCCAGAGCGGGAGTTTCCTGATTTACCCATGCCAAAGCCCAATTACCGGGAAATGTCACAGAGCCATTTTCAGCCTGAAGTTCACCTTTCAGTAATGAAAGCAGAGTTGATTTGCCACAGCCATTTTTACCCACCAGTCCAACTTTCTGGCCGGGATTGATGGTTGCGCTGGCATTGTCCAGCAGAACACGGACGCCTCGTCGGATTTGCAGAGAAGAAAAAACAATCATGATGTTGTCTGTATAGAGTATGTTAAGTTAATAATTACATTGTATCTGTTCGTTTCGTTGTTTCGATAGTCTGGCGTGCATGGTAGCGGAAAATAGGTGACCTGACACGTCCTGAGGGGGGATTGATGATATTGTCATCTCATGTTTTGCCGCCCAAGGTATTGCTGGTGTATATCCATCCCGAATCGCAGGGTTCTGTGGTCAATAAGGTGTTGCTCCAGACGGTTCAGGAGTTGGAAAACGTCACTGTTCACGATCTGTATGGCTGTTATCCTGACTTTTTTATTGATGTTCGGGCAGAGCAGAAGCTCTTAAGTGAACATCAGATCATCGTGTTTCAGCATCCTCTTTATACTTATAGCTGCCCTGCTTTATTGAAAGAGTGGATGGATCGCGTGTTAAGCCGTGATTTTATTGGCGGCACCGAGCCGATGCTGAGAAATAAATACTGGCGCTCTGTCATCACTACGGGTGAGCCTGAAGGTGCTTTTTGCAGCAGTGGGCACAACCGTTATTCGATGGAAGAAATTCTCCGGCCTTTTGAATTGGTGGCTTCGATGTGCCATATGCACTGGCTGTCCCCGATGATCCTCTACTGGGCCAGACGTCAGCCACCTGAGGTGCTTGTCAGTCATGCTAATGCATATTGGGAATGGCTTAAAGCGCCACTGTCTTTGGGAGGGCTTTAATTATGGAGACTTCAGCGCTGTTAAGCGCCGGAATATTGTTTCTGTTTGCTGCTGTTGTCGCTGTTCCTCTGGCTCAGAAGTTCAGAATCGGAGCCGTTCTGGGGTATCTTCTTGCCGGGATCGCACTTGGCCCTTGGGGAGCCGGGCTTATCAAGGATGTCGGTGAGATCCTCCATTTCTCTGAGCTTGGTGTCGTTTTTCTGATGTTCATCATCGGTCTTGAACTGAATCCGGCAAAACTCTGGCAACTCAGGCGTTCTATCTTTGGTGCTGGTACAGTGCAGGTTGTGCTGACTACTCTAGTTCTGGCCTCATTTCTTTGTCTGACAAATTTCTCATGGCAGGCTGCTGTTATCGGTGGTGTGGGGCTTGCTATGTCGTCAACCGCGATGGCCCTGCAGTTAATGCGGGAAAAAGGCATGGCAAATAATGAAGGCGGGCAACTTGGTTTTTCCATTCTGCTGTTTCAGGATATTGCGTTAATTCCGGCTTTAGCTTTAATACCGATACTGGCGGGTGGTACGGCTTCCGGTGACTGGTATCGTATCGGCCTTAAAATTATTGCCTTTGCCGGTATGTTGTTGGGGGGGCGCTATTTATTACGTCCTTTATTTCGTTTGGTGGTGAAATCAGGTGTCAGAGAGGTATTTACCGCTGCTGCGTTGCTGGTTGTTCTTGGTGCTGCGGTTTTTATGGAAACACTGGGTTTTTCGATGGCACTGGGGACGTTTATTGCGGGGGTGTTACTTGCTGATAGTGAGTATCGCCATGAGCTGGAAATTTCCATTGAACCCTTCAAAGGATTGTTGCTGGGGCTGTTCTTTATTTCTGTTGGTATGTCATTGAATATTGGTGTGCTGTTGAGCCATTTGCCTGATGTATTGCTTGCTGTTTTGGCTTTGGTGCTGACAAAAAGCACCATATTGTATGTTCTTGGTAGAATTTCTGGGCTGGGAAACTCATTGGGTATGCAGCTTTCCGGTGTGTTAAGTCAGGGGGGAGAATTCGCCTTTGTTTTATTTTCAGCCGCGCTTGGGGAGAAGGTGTTAGACCAGAACCAGATGTCATTTTTGTTGGTGGTGGTGACATTATCGATGATGACAACACCACTGGTGATGACATTGGTCGAGCGGATATTAACCGGTCGTTACAATACACAACCGGAAAGCAGTGAAACACCTTTTGTGGAAGATAACGCTCCACAGGTTATTGTGGTGGGATTTGGTCGTTTCGGACAGGTTGTCGGGCGGCTTTTAATGGCAAATAAAATCCGTATTACTGTGCTGGAACGCGATGTCAGTGCGATCGGTACGCTGCGCCGTTATGGTTATAAGGTGTATTATGGTGATGCAAGTGAGCTGGAACTGCTGCGTTCTGCGGGAGCTGACAAAGCTAAAGCGATAGTCATTACCTGTAACGAGCCGGAAGATACTATGACCATTGTCCGATTATGCCAGCAACATTTTTCTCACCTGCACATCATTGCACGTGCAAGAGGGCGCTTTGAAGCCCATGAGCTGTTACAAAGTGGTGTACAGGATTTTAGCCGGGAAACATTTTCAAGTGCGCTGGAAGTCGGGAGAAAAACCATGATAGGGCTGGGTATTCATCCTCATCATGCCTATCGTGCCCAGCAACATTTCAGGCGTCTGGATATGCGCATGTTGCGTGAGTTGATGCCTCATCTACAGGGCGATGTGGCGCATATATCCCGTGTAAAAGAAGCCCGTCGGGAATTAGAAGAATTATTTGAACGGGAAATGCTCAATGAACGTCGTCAGCCGGAAGGTTGGGATGAGTGATGATATGAAATAACTATACACTTTGTCGAAATCCATTGTGTATAACAACAATAATAACATCGCAGTATATGAAGTAATGGGGGAAAGTATGTCAGTCAGTCGTAAGCGTTTTATTGCAGGAGCCGTTTGCCCGAAGTGTCAGTCACAGGATACTTTGGCCATGTGGCAGGAGAATAAAGTGGATGTTGTGGAATGTGTCAGTTGTGGGCATATTCAGCGGCAAACCGATGAATCTGTAACGCCCCATGTCAGAGATCAGGAGCAGGTTATCGGTATTTTTACGCCGAAATAACTGAATTAAGTTACAACAGATAATGGATAAATTTTTTCATTACCAGATACAGTGAAGTAGAATTCCGGTACAATCAGCGGCATTTTTAGTCGTAACGTAAGAATTTTCCCTCACGTTTTTACCCCGGTATTGTAGGAGATGTCATGAAAGTAGCAAAAGATTTGGTGGTCAGCTTGGCTTATCAAGTAAGAACAGAAGATGGTGTTTTAGTTGATGAGTCCCCGGTGAGCGCACCGTTAGACTATCTGCATGGCCGTGGTTCCCTGATCAGCGGTTTAGAGAAATCACTGGAAGGTCGTGAGGCTGGTGAGCGCTTTGACGTAAGCGTTGAAGCTGACGATGCATATGGCCAGTATGATGAAAATCTGGTTCAGCGCGTACCAAAAGATGTTTTTGTTGGCGTTGAAGAATTAGAAGTGGGTATGCGCTTCTTGGCTGACACTGATATGGGGCCTGTACCTGTTGAAATTACCGCTTTAGAAGGTGATGACGTTGTTGTTGATGGCAACCACATGCTGGCTGGCCAGAACCTGAAATTCAATGTTGAAATTGTTGCGGTTCGTGAAGCAACAGAAGAAGAACTGGCTCACGGTCATGTGCATGGTCAGGGCGGTTGTGGTGATCACGATCATCAGCATGATCACGAAGGTCATAGCTGCTGCGGCGGCAGCTGCCACTAATTGGCAGGAAAAAAGGGAAGCTGACGGGCTTCTCTTTTTTACGGTTTGCCCCGGCCTTGGCTGGCAGGTATTGACTCTGGTCAGTAATGCTGGGGCTATCCCCACTGAGTAGGCTCTTAATAGTGCGGAGGGGGTGTTTCTTCTGACATTGGTGCGATAATTGATGACTGGTGGGTTTTCAGTCGTTCGGCCATTAATTTTAGCTGCTCTTTCAGTCTATCTATTTCTACCTGCTGCTTTCTAACCTCTTGGTTTAATTCTTCAATGGTCATTTCCTGATAGGCTAGTTTAGTTTCCAGTTGCTCAAATCTTTGTTCAAAGCTGGATAATTCCATTATTTCCCCTCTCATCTTTGTTTGTTGTTTGTTCATTTAATTTCATGACGAAACGATTATTCTAATCGGGTTGATACTATAATACCGGTGGCCTGATGCCTATACCCTTCGTCTTTCAAGTTGCCTCTTTGTTATTGGCGGCGATGCAACTGGAAATCCATTGGGTATAAACCTGTTAGCAAAGGGAAGTGCAGAGAAAAGTGAAGAAAAAACGGAATAAGTAAAAAGCTTTTGACATCAATATGGTGCTAATCTTTTTCAGGCCACTGTATAGCAAATATTGTTATTGGTTTTAGTAGGCAGTTATAGTACACGTGGTTGCATGATTTTTGCTGATGACAAATTCAGTCAAATTTATTGGAGAATATGATGAAATCATTCTTAAAAACAACTTTGTTAGCAACTACACTGGCAATGACATTCGGTGTGCCTTATGTAATGGCTAATGAAGCAAAAGCCAGCGAAGAAGTGAAATTGAATAAAGCTTTCAAGACCGCAGAACAGCAGAATTCTTATGCGCTGGGAGCTTCCATTGGTCGTTATATGGAAAAATCTTTAGAGGAACAGAAAGCTCTGGGTATCGATCTCGATAAATCTCAGGTTATGTCTGGCTTTGGAGACGCAATAAATAATAAAAGCAAACTGAATGATAGCGAAATTCAGCAGATCCTCAGTGAGTTTGATGCAAAAATCAGGGCTTCTTTACAAGTTAAACTGGAAAAAGAAGCTAGTGAAAATAGCGAGAAAGGGAATAAATTCCGCGAACAGTTCGCTAAGGAAGCCGGAGTAGTCAAAACTAAATCGGGTCTTTTGTACAAAATTGAACGTGAAGGAACGGGCAAGACTCCTACATTAACCGATACTGTCATCGTGAACTACAAAGGTTCCTTGATTGATGGGAATGTGTTTGATAGCTCCTATGACCGGAAAGAGCCTTTGTCTATCCCTCTGGATGGCGTTATCACAGGTTGGAAAGAAGGCCTTCAACACCTGAAAAAAGGTGGAAAAATGAAGCTGGTTATTCCACCTGAGTTAGCTTATGGTAAAAATGGTGTTCAGGGAATTCCGGTTAACTCAACTCTGGTCTTTGAAATTGAATTGCTGGATATTAAACCTAGCGCGAAAACAAAATAATTTTCAGCGTAATTAATACGTGATTTTATAACAGGGGCTATCATGCCCCTGTTTTGTTATGAGAATATTTACTTCGGCTTGATAAGTTATAAAGATTAAATATAGAAAATGAGTTTGACCACTTATTATTTTCTACGGTATTAAATAGAATAACTTTCTCATATATCAGGTGTATTCGAACACTAAGCGGTGATAAAGCCGAATGGTCTGCCCAGCGAGAACTTGACGATAATTTAATGTAGTTTTAACGTCATTATTCTGGATAGAATACAGCGTATTAAAAATGTTTTCTGCTAAGTGCGGTTATAATAAATCTCTCCCTGATGTTTTGGTGAGGCGGAGTCTAAGCTTGAAGGATGGTGTATTACATGTCTACCCCGTTATTTTCTGGTGAAAAAATATCTGGTGATAAAATATCCGGTGATAACAGTGATATTGATTTACTGGAAAATCAACCGTTCAGTGAAACGGATCATGAAATCTTAAAGTCTTATGAAGCGGCAGTTGATGGCCTGGCTATGCTGATTGGTGGGCATTGTGAAATTGTTCTTCATTCACTGGAAGACCTTAAATGTTCAGCTGTCAGAATAGCTAACGGAGAACATACCGGTCGTCAAATCGGTTCTCCTATTACTGATCTGGCATTGCGGATGCTGCACGATATTACCGATGAAGACTCTTCTGTTTCCAGAGCCTACTTCACAAGGGCGAAAAGTGGCGCATTGATGAAATCGGTCACTATTGCTATTCGCAATCGTCAGCGCCGGGTTATCGGGCTTTTGTGTATCAACATGAATCTTGATGTTCCTTTTTCTGAAATTATTCAGACTTTTATCCCTGAGAAAACCCACGACGTTTCTTCAAACGTCAATTTTGCTTCTTCCGTGGATGATCTTGTTGCTCAGACACTGGAATTCACTATCGAAGAAGTGAATGCTGATCGCAATGTTTCCAATAATGCTAAAAACAGGCAGGTTGTTCTGAACCTTTATGAGAAGGGCATTTTTGATATCAAAGATGCGATTAATCAGGTCGCTGACCGCCTGAATATCTCCAAGCATACGGTATACCTCTATATTCGCCAGTTTAAAAACGGTGAATGTGCACACCCGGAGAAGTAATGTTGCCACTGTCTTACTGCTTACTGGTAACCGGGCCGGCATACGGGACTCAGCAAGCCAGTAGTGCCTATCAGTTTGCTCAGGCACTTATTGCCTCTGGTCATAAATTGCATAGCGTGTTTTTTTATCGTGAAGGCGTCCAGAACGGTAATCAGCTCACTGCACCTGCCAATGATGAAGTTGATCTTGTCAGGGCGTGGCAGTCATTGGCTGTTCAGCATCAGTCTGAGCTGTTTATTTGTGTCGCAGCCGCGTTACGACGCGGTGTCGTGGATGAACAGCAGGCAAATGAACTGGATTTGAGATCCGCAAATCTCGCCGATGGTTTTGAACTCAGTGGCCTCGGTTCTTTGGCTGAGGCCATGATGCTGTGTGATCGCGTAGTACAATTTTAAGAGTACGACAGCTTAATAGCACAGGGTTAGGGGCATAACAGGAAGACATTTATAATGAAAAAAATCGCCTTCATTTTTACTGAGGCCCCCCACGGCTCTTCTGCTGGTAGAGAAGGGCTGGATGCACTGCTTGCAACATCAGCACTGACGGAGCAGGTTGGCGTATTCTTTATTTCTGATGGAGTACTTCAGCTGCTATCCAACCAGCAGCCGGATAAAATCCTGTCACGGGACTATATTTCAACATTTAAGATTTTACCTCTGTATGACATTGAAGAATGTTATATTTGCCTTGAAGATCTGACTGTTAGAGGGTTTTCTCCAGACGATGATTTTATTCTGGAAGCTGAATTTCTCTCGGCTGCGGCAATCCGGCAAATGCTGGCGGGCTACGATGTTGTGTTGAAATTTTAATCTACTTTGGAGAGATGACATGTTATATACTGTTAGATGCTCACCTTATCAGAATGACTTCAATGCAATACTTGGCTTGATCACTGATGCAGATGATGTCCTGATGCTGCAAAATGGGGTATTACTGGGTGTTAATGACAATCCCTATTTAGCTGAGCTGATTCACACGGGTGCGGGTATCTATGCCTTACAGGAGGATTTGGATGCCCGAGGGCTTACGGAGCGGGTTTCAGAGCATGTAAAGATGGTCAATTACAATGGCTTTGTCAGTTTAACAGTGAAACATCAGCAAAGTTTAAGTTGGTAAATATTCCGCTTTTTTTCCGCAGATATTGCCTGTGATCATTCAGTTAATAAATCAGTGGCCTGTGAACTTTGTAGTACGCTGACATAATACTGACAGATACCAACATATAGAAAGACTGTATATTTCTTGACACCTCGTCAAGTCAGCAATAAAATTCCGCGTCCTCTCGTTTTGTCATCATGGCTGACAGAGGGTAAAATCCGTGTTTACGAAGCAAAAAAACCAGGAGTTTTTTTAATAATGGCTACTATTAACCAGCTGGTTCGCAAATCTCGTAGCTCGAAAGTTGTGAAAAGCAACGTTCCTGCTCTGGAAGCTTGCCCGCAAAAACGTGGCGTATGTACTCGTGTATATACTACCACTCCAAAAAAACCAAACTCAGCACTGCGTAAAGTATGCCGTGTTCGTTTGACTAACGGTTTCGAAGTGACTTCTTACATCGGTGGTGAAGGCCACAACCTGCAAGAGCACTCCGTTATCCTGATCCGTGGCGGTCGTGTTAAAGACTTGCCAGGTGTGCGTTACCACACTGTTCGCGGTGCACTGGACTGTTCCGGTGTTAAAGACCGTAAACAAGGTCGTTCTAAGTACGGTGTGAAGAAGCCAAAGGCTTAATGGGTCTCCGTTAAGTAAGGCCAAACATTGTTCACTTTAAATGTCAAAATAAACTCGTAGAGTTTTGGACAACCCTGAAATTCGAAACGGAGTATTTCCATGCCACGTCGTCGTGTAATTGGTCAACGTAAAATTCTGCCAGATCCAAAGTTCGGATCAGAACTGCTGGCCAAATTTGTAAATATCCTGATGGTAGACGGTAAAAAGTCTGTCGCAGAAGCAATCGTATATGGTGCGCTTGAGACCCTGGCTCAGCGTTCCGGTAAAGAACATCTGGAAGCATTCGAGCTGGCACTGGATAACGTGCGCCCGACTGTGGAAGTTAAATCCCGCCGTGTAGGTGGTTCTACCTATCAGGTTCCAGTTGAAGTTCGTCCGGTCCGTCGTAATGCTCTGGCAATGCGTTGGATCGTTGATGCTGCTCGTAAACGCGGTGATAAGTCTATGGCTCTGCGCCTGGCGAATGAATTATCTGATGCGGCTGAAAACAAAGGCGCTGCTGTTAAGAAACGTGAAGACGTTCACCGTATGGCAGATGCTAACAAGGCGTTCGCACACTACCGTTGGTAATCCATTTTTTTTGGAATCCATCGGCAGTAATATGTTCTGGGTAGCTGCGGCTGCCCGTTCTCCAAATTGAAGAACGCCCACGAGAGAGGAAAAAATGGCTCGTCAAACACCTATAGCACGTTACCGTAATATCGGTATCAGTGCCCACATCGACGCCGGTAAAACCACAACAACTGAACGTATTCTGTTTTACACAGGTGTAAACCATAAGATCGGTGAAACTCACGAAGGTTCAGCAACGATGGACTGGATGGAGCAGGAGCAGGAGCGTGGTATTACCATTACCTCCGCAGCGACTACTGCGTTCTGGTCTGGTATGGCTAAACAGTATGAACCACACCGTATCAACATCATCGACACCCCAGGCCACGTTGACTTCACTATCGAAGTAGAACGTTCTATGCGTGTTCTTGATGGTGCAGTAATGGTTTACTGTGCAGTTGGTGGTGTTCAGCCTCAGTCTGAAACAGTATGGCGTCAGGCTAACAAATATAATGTTCCACGTATCGCGTTCGTTAACAAAATGGACCGTATGGGTGCGAACTTCCTGCGCGTTGTTGATCAGATCAAAACTCGTCTGGCAGCTAACCCAGTTCCTCTGCAACTGGCAATTGGTGCAGAAGATACCTTCACCGGTGTTGTTGACTTGCTGAAAATGAAAGCAATCAACTGGAACGAAGCTGATCAGGGAACTACCTTCACTTATGAAGATATCCCAGCTGACATGGTTGAACTGGCTCAGGAATGGCATCAGAACCTGATCGAATCCGCAGCAGAAGCATCAGACGAACTGATGGACAAATATCTGGGCGGTGAAGAGCTGACTGAAGAAGAAGTCAAGGCAGCTCTGCGTAAGCGTGTTCTGGCTAACGAAATTATCCTGGTTACCTGTGGTTCTGCATTTAAGAACAAAGGTGTTCAGGCAATGCTGGATGCAGTTATCGAATATCTGCCAGCACCAACTGACGTTGAGTCTATCAAAGGTATGTTGCCAGATGGCAAAGATACCCCAGCAGAACGTCATTCAAGTGATGATGAGCCATTCTCTGCACTGGCGTTCAAAATCGCAACTGACCCATTCGTGGGTAACCTGACGTTCTTCCGCGTTTACTCCGGTGTTGTTAACTCTGGTGACACCGTACTGAACCCGGTTAAAGATAAGAGAGAACGTTTTGGCCGTATCGTTCAGATGCACGCTAACAAACGTGAAGAAATCAAAGAAGTCCGTGCAGGCGACATCGCTGCTGCTATCGGTCTGAAAGATGTAACTACAGGTGATACTCTGTGTGACATGTCTTCTCCAATCATTCTGGAGCGCATGGAATTCCCAGAGCCAGTTATCTCTGTTGCTATCGAGCCAAAAACTAAAGCTGACCAAGAAAAAATGGGTATCGCTTTAGGCCGTCTGGCACAAGAAGACCCATCATTCCGCGTGAGCAGTGATGAAGAGTCTGGTCAGACTATCATCGCAGGTATGGGTGAACTTCACCTCGACGTACTGGTTGACCGTATGCGTCGTGAATTCAACGTTGAAGCGAACGTAGGTAAACCTCAGGTTGCTTACCGTGAAACTATCCGTGCTTCTGTTGAGCAGGAAGGTAAACACGCTAAACAATCCGGTGGTCGTGGTCAGTACGGTCACGTTTGGCTACGTATCGAGCCTATGGAAGCTGGTGGCGCTGGTTACGAGTTCGCGAACGAAATCGTTGGTGGTGTAGTTCCTAAAGAATACATCCCAGGCGTTGACAAAGGTGTTCAGGAACAGCTGAAGAGCGGTGTTCTTGCAGGTTACCCAATTGTTGACGTTAAAGTTGCTCTGTTCGATGGTTCTTACCATGACGTTGACTCCTCAGAAATCGCCTTTAAAATTGCCGCATCCATGGCATTTAAAGAAGGCTTCATGAAAGCGAAGCCAGTTCTGCTGGAACCAATCATGAAAGTCGAAGTGGAAACACCAGAAGACTACATGGGTGACGTCATCGGTGACCTGAACCGTCGCCGTGGTATGATTGATGGTATGGATGATGTAGCTACGGGCAAAATTGTTCGTGCTCAAGTACCATTATCTGAAATGTTTGGTTATGCTACTGACCTGCGTTCTCAGACCCAAGGTCGTGCTTCTTACTCCATGGAGTTCTTGAAGTACAACGAAGCGCCTAGCAACGTCGCTCAGGCTATTATCGAAGCTCGTAAAGCTAGATAAGTTTTCGAGTTTACTATCTTTTTGGCTCCCTCATCATTTGTGACGGGGGAGCGGTATTAAGGAATAGAGTCGTGTCTAAAGAAAAGTTTGAACGTTCCAAACCGCACGTTAACGTTGGTACTATCGGCCACGTTGACCACGGTAAAACTACCCTGACTGCTGCAATCACCACCGTTCTGGCAAAAACCTACGGCGGT
>NZ_CAWNQH010000116.1:0-13072 GCF_963876495.1 Xenorhabdus sp. KJ12.1 | reverse complement strand
TCCTTTTAATTGAGTCAGATAACTGGATAAGGGGACCAAAACGGACGGGGCAACGCTGATAAAACGGGTATAACTGAGCAAGGAGGGGAAGTCGCGGTGATGGTATTGCCAGATATGCTCCAAATAAAAGTTTTTAAAATCACGGTAATGCGACCGCTGAAAGAGGATTAAAATTGTCATGATTTCACTGGGATACATGCGGCCTTGTCTGCGGCGCAGGCGGTATCCGTTATCGAGACAAAACGGCTCCCACTGGGGGATGAAAAGACGACAAAAGTCGTCGACATCGCAGAAAATTTCAACTAACTTGTCCATGGCCTGTTCCTCCCCGGAGTCGTTTTAGGCTTTCACCAAAACTTTGCTCCTGGAACAGGCCTCTCGTCAATTTCTTATCCAGAATTCAGGTTAAATATAATGAATGGGGAATTCCATCATCAGGATGAACAGCATGTCGGTAATAATTGTACATTACTGTGAGACGGAGGACAGGATTTACGGCATTCTCTCTTAACCACTTAGCTCCCCCGTCAAAAGGTATTCGCGAATATTCTATTATCTTATCATACAAAGAATTCTCGCCCACAGAAGCCTACCCTCCCAAGAGAAACAAAATACATACGCAAATACATACAATGTCTATCGGCTGGGGACGGTACGCGAATTTCAATATTAATCAATGCATCTCCTCTAGAGCCTATGCTTATTTGTTCATTTTGCACTAACACTGAAGCATCATGACGTCGTCCATGTGTCACCGCTCCACCGACGGCGACGATGGTTTCTTCAAAGCACGTGTTATGCAGAAGCATCTTTCCGTGTAAAATTCTAGGATTGAGCGTGCTTTCCAGTTGAATTATTCGACCTTCAATGAAATTTGGCACTCCATCTTGAATTGTTCCACAAACAACACAGCTTACCATCCACCTCTGGGCAGTAGCATCGTCAAGACTGGAAAACTGATAACGAATGGCTTCTGATCGACAGTGAGGGCATCCTTCACCTAAAGGATCTGTGCGAATTACCCTGTAAGCATCACGATATCCTTCAACAAAATGGTACTCACTCTTATTGGTTTCTCGCTGCAGTTTCTCTACGATACCTTTATCGACTAACGAAGCGGTTTTCTCGACGCGCTCCAGAGCTCGAACTAACGCTCCATCTAAACCTCCTCCACAGCGACTACTGGATGCCCGACGAACAAGATTGGGATAAGTATTACGGAGATCGGTGAGTAGTTGACGGCCCTCAGAGATCCTGATGCCAAGTAATGCAACACGTTCATATTCGTCGAGAACCCCTCTGATCGAAGATAATACTTGTTCTGGTGATTGCTCTCGCTTTTCAATTGTCAGTTCACTGAAGTTAAGATGGTTAACATTGCAATCAAGGATAGCACAGGGGCTTCCAGGAATACTTGAGCTCCGAATGAATCCAGCAACTGACGCCCTTTTTGGCGCGCCTTTTAGGTAACATAATTTGTCGGATAGATTGGAGGCCTGATCTCGTATTCCGAATACTAGACCTTTTTTGTATCTTACTATGCTTTCAGGGTTACTTTTAGAGTTGGTTTTAAGGCTTGGGTCTCCCAGAATAATGACCTTGCCCACTTCCAATCCCCAAGCAGGAAGAACCCTGTTCAATTCACGAACAGTCTGGCCTACGGTCATCCCTGCTCCCATAAGGCCGTGAAACACCAAATTCTCTTCGATGCGACCATCCTTCAGAAAAGGACTTGCAACATACACTGCTGCATTACCCTCTAGGAATCTCTGCGAGATAGTATATGAGCCATCTCCATCGAATATCCCATCCTCACCGACCTTAAGTGTAAGACATGCATTGGCGAAAAAGACACGTCCTGGTATTACATTGGTGGTTAACCGCTTCAAACCGGGAAGGAAACAATCGTTGTTTACCATACAAGTCGGTAGTCGTTTCCCACATACAGAAGGTGACTGAACAGTTATTCGTCCACAAATAAGTTCATCACTACTGAGGCGAATGTAATCTTCGCTGGCATGCCCGATAACACTCACAATAGTTTCAGTTCCACAGATAAGATCAGACCAATTGGTAAGTTCTTCACTATCTGCAGGTAAAATCTTCAGCCCGGCAGCCTGACGCATTTCTGTGCCATTATGAGCGGGGGCAAAACAAATATCTTCACCTTCTTGCATACAACTATAAGCAACTGTCTTCGCGAGGATAAATGTTCCTAGTTCTAAAGAATTTACAACAATGAATCCAGTTAACTCGTTGAATAATGACAAGTCTCTCATTGATGCTTTTTTATCAATAGAAACTACCACGAGATGATCGTGTGTAGCTAACTGATTGTTACGCCATTTTGCTATTTCTTCCCAAGATGCGAAACTACGCATAGAAGCAGATCGTAGACGTTGAAAACCCTTCGCAAGAACTAAGGCAGATTGATCACAAGACAAATACGCAACTGTTAACTTCTCTGCGTTGTGCCATCCGCATGACTCATTGAGGTTTATGTTAAAGTTGGTTGGCGTGGTCATCGGAGTATCATCAGCGAACAAAATATCTGTTCTCTGGCACCATTCAATAACCATCTTGTGAGCCCATGCTTTTCTAATGAGGACAGGAATAAATGGTTTTCCCCAATCACAAACTTCAAGATACCGTTCCTCAGAATGACATAGAATGACAAGCGTGGTCATTGCTATATCCCCCGTTTTATCATTGCATATGTCATAGGCCCCCCAAAGGGGAGTTGGTATGCTGCTGTCACCTCAAATCCCAAACGCTCATAAATCTTTACGTTTTTGTCATCGGACGTCTCAAGAAATACAGGGAATCCCTCACGCTCGGCTCTCTCAAGGCCGGGTTCAATAACAGCACGACCTAACCCTTTCCCCTGATAATCTGGATCCACGGCTACTGCACCTAGAAACCAGCATGGAAAATTGGGCCGTTCTTTAGCCATGATAGTTTCAGATGCCCGCATTACCTTTTCTCTTGTTCCTGCAATTTTTCCGAATTCGATAGATAGAGGAACAAAAGTTGCCTCTGCGTCTTCAATATCGGGTGCTGTCCATATTGATACTGCGGATCCATCATCAGTAGCCCATACGTGACCTATTGTCATACCAACCTTTCTAAGAAAAGCTTCTTGATAGCACCGTACTCGTTGCTGGTGATCATCTTCAGCGAGGAAATGCCGCATTAAGGCATATCCATCGAAAGCACGAGTCAGCGTCTGTACGCAACGCACCAATTGTATTTCTGATATTTCTTTATTCCGGACGATCATGTTCATTTATTCTCCAAATATATCAATTACATGTTTGTGCAGAGTCTGACTAGTGGATGCGATTCCCACTCCTTTGTTCGCTAGTACAGGTTGACCCATTAGGTCAGTGCATATTCCGCCAGCTTCTTCGACTATTGGAATGAGTGCAGCTACATCCCAAGGAGCTACAATTGGCTCTATGGCAATATCTAATATTCCTTCGGCAACTAAGCAGTGCTGCAAGAAATCACCAAACCCACGGTTACAAAATGTCTGCTCTGCCAAACGCTGATATTGCTGAAGTAAACCTTGTTTATGCCATGTATCAAATGCCGTGGTTGATATGTATGCATCTTTCAAACCAGAAACTTGCCGTACATACATTCTGTTCCCGCTTCCTTGCGGACTGTTGCTAAAGTATGCCCCCCTACCTTTTTCTGCCCACCAACAACGCTTCAATTCAGGAGCGAAAACCACACCGAGCTTGGGATCTCCATCTTCTATGAGAGCCACAAGTGTGGCCCAGATAGGGATTCCTCGAATGAAGTTCTTGGTTCCGTCAATAGGATCGATAATCCACACTCTCCCTTTATGACTTACTAAACCTCCGCTCTCCTCCCCAAAGAATAGGTCATTAGGACGCTCGGATTCTATAAGTTCACGCACACACAATTCAGCACCAATATCTGCGGGGGTAACTGGGCTACCATCTTTCTTTAAAGTGACTTCAAATTCACTAGATTCTCTTAAAGAAATAGCTGTTTTAGCTGCCTCCATTGCAACTCGCTGTGCTAGACGGAGATCATCTTCACTGTCGAGTTTCACGTTAGTAAGATACCTCCATTAGATGGTATTCCATCACTCGAGGTGCTTCGATTCGACGAATACGTTGAATCATCGATAATGTGGCTGACGTATTTTTTGCAATAGTCTCCAGCACAGTTCCATTTTTGAGGTCAGCAGTGCCTATGAGTAGGCGGCCATTTTTTCGCAGGTAAGTTGGAGCTCCCTGAATTAAACGACGTTGACCAGCGTATTCAGGATCGAATACCGCCGCATGTAATTCACTGGTCATATCAAAATCACTATCAACATAAGTCCATGGAACATTCCAGAAAATTAGGTCGAAGTCTTCAGTCATTTCGAGCGCGGAGAATACATCGCTCACACGTGCGGAAACTTTATTCTCTACACCATGCCGGACTGAATTTCTAAGTGTATTAGTTACTGCGTTAGGATTGATATCCAATGCGACGACTTCTGAAACTCCGCTGAGAGCGGCAGTTACCGAGATCACCCCCGAACCGCAGCCTACTTCCAGCATACGTCCACCAACTGGATAGGGAAGAGCGCTTGCCATAACTTCAGTCGCACCTGTGAGCGTCCCAGGGAAAACGCCACGAATAAGTTCCCACTGTCGTCCTAGTAGACTAAATTCAGTAGGAAAATCGATATCATGCAAAGCGTGCATGAGTACTTTTTCTGCATCTTTCGGATTCTCTTGGAACACATCTGACTTGATATTTTTCATATTTTTAATAATCTCTTATATTTTAGGTTAATTTCGGCAATTGCTTTTTCGTAACTAGCTACTAAGGGCTCATCTTCTGCACGATAAAACGTTGGAAAAGAGATTGCTCTTTCGGAAACATCATATGCAACAGGTAGTAATTCCCTTATCGGTTGAACGCGTCTAGGTTCATGATTCCAAATATGTCGTGAAGCTGAATATAGCGGTTGATCAGCAAGAACTTCTCCAGAGGGAGCAGACACATCCAACCCTTTTTCCTGCATAATTTTTACCAAGTGATCCCGACCAATTAACTTTTGCGCAGCACGTGAGATGAGAGGCTTAAAACCATACCAAGCCCCCATATCAACATCCGGGGAAATTTTCATGGGTTCAAATATATCTGTCAGAGATAATGAATTATTAAGACGATGTAGCCATTTATGGCGAAACGTCATGCGCTGTGAAAATGCACGCAGACTGTGCTTCGCAACGATAGCATTGAATGGAGACATTCGTGTCTTCAGACCGTAGCCAGTAACCCAATATTGTTGAAGATCTCTATCTTTAACCTCATTGCGTGCCCGATCACGATAATGTCCTACTAGAGTTGCGATGTCAGCAACGAAATCATCGCTCGTGACAAGAATGCCCCCCTCACCCGCGAAGATTGCTTTTTTGGTTTGCAGGGAGAAGACAGCAGCATCACCAAACGTTCCAACTGGACGTCCTCGAAACTTACTGCCATGAGCATGAGAGCAATCCTCCAGAATCTTAAGGTTGTGTTTTTCAGCAAACTTGATAGCTTTATCCATATCGGCAGGATGTCCCCACTGATGTACCACAGTTAATATGCGGCATGATTCAGTTATCATTTGTTCTGCTGCGTCAATATCGATACACCGAGACTCTTGGTTGATATCGACTAGAATAACTTCAGCACCCACGGAAAAGGCAGGGCTAAGTGCTGCATGATAGGTTAATGCCGGTCCAAGAACAGATATCCCTCTGCGAGCTCCTAGTGCATAATATGCGGCTTGAAGTGCACTTGTTCCGGAATTGAATGTAATTGCGTGCTTAACTTTATTTCCTAAGAACGATTTGAATTCATCTTCAAATTGAGCAATTGGACCTGCTCGACCACTGATCGAGATATCCGTGCGTCGCTGCAAAATTAATTCATTTTCCTCTTCTGGAGTTGGGGCTGGAGGCCATGGATCATGCGGAAACTGATATATATCAAATTTAGACATGTGTTTGCTCCTTTGTGTTTGTACTAAAAGTAGTGGCATAGGCTTCCGTGAGGCAATCGACGATGTGCACGTGGCGTTCCATGTGAGGCAACCAATACAATGGGTTATTACGGTTAGAGAGATACTCTTGGTACATGGTTTTGATTGCCCATTGCCCTCCTTGGGGCTCACGAACCTCCCATCGGAGATTCCCTTGTCGGTCAAATATATGTAGTATAGAGTCGCTCATCACTGCAATGCCTTGTGAACCATAGAGTGTCAGTAGTTCTATTTTTTGATGTGCGTGACGGTTGGTTATGATTCTTCCTGCGCTATTACCACTGATTGAACTGGTAAGGATTGTGCTTGTGTCCTCTAACTGTTCGACTTCTGTCTCTCCATAGCAGTATGCGATCTGAGCAGATTCAATTTTCTGCTCACCTAGTAGCCAGACAATAAAATCTAGCTGATGATAGGCCATATCCAGCATCACTCCACCTCGTGCTGACGTCCATTTTGAACGCCATCCACTAGTTCGATCAGGAATCGATAGTGAGTACTCATACGTGTATGCATACACCTGTCCGAGAAGATGGAGGCTTGACTTAAGTTGTCTCCCTATTAATCTGAAAGGACGGTAGGTTGTAGTGAACACAGGCGTAGATTGCTCACTGGCAATTTGGAATAATTCGCGTGCTTCCCTGCATGTAACTGCGAAGGGTTTCTCCTTTAAGACGCTAATTCCTTTTGATAGTAACTGGATAGCAAGTTCAGTGTGACGTTCGTGCGGAACAGCTAAATAGGCCACCTCCACATTAATTTTGCTTTTTTCGAGCATCTCACTAATAGAGGAGAATGTCTGTAATCCCATCCCTTCGGTACGACGTCTAGCTTCGTTGTCGATATCAACTGCAGCAATCACCTTTTCTCGGGAGTAATGTGTCAAGAATTCGGCAGCTTGTTTTCCTCCCGCGCCGATAACTGCAAGCTGGAGTGGATGCAAGTTACTATTAGATACTGCGATTTCTCGTATATCTTCAGAGAGTGTGCGACTTTCTAAAAGTGCTCGCGTAGCAATGTTGAAGATGTGTTCGCCGTAGCCTAAGAAACAATTAACTTGTAGGAATAATTGAATTTCTTCTTGGGTAAGGAACCATCGAGCATGGGTGTATTTATCAAGCTCAATGTGCTGTTCGGCTTCATTTATGTTTACCTCAACAAGAAAGCTCTTTTCGATCCATCTGTCGCCTTGTAAATCATATTCGTCTACTCCAAGTTCGGATATGATTCGAGTTAGCTGCCATCCTGTCTCTTCGAAAATCTCGCGCTCAAGAGCTTGAAGTTCGCTTTCCCCTTCTTCTACCTTTCCGCCAACAACATCCCAAGCACCAGGCAGTACCTTGCAATCCCAGCGTCGTTGCTGTAGATAAATCGCACCATCCTCTGGGCGTCGAATGAGAGCGGCAACAGTCATTTTTAATTGATCAATCATGTGCGTTGTCCAACTTTGCGAGGAGATGATGAAGAACAAATTGTGTTTTATGTAATTTATTCTGATCAACACGTTCATAATTATCACATGGACGATGATAACATCCATCGAATGGATAACCTGCTTGCCCTCCCCATTTGATGGCCTGCTCACGATTCTTTATTTCAAACGACCCTCCCCAGAGTCCCCCTGTGGAAATTCCAGCATCCTTATAACTTGAATCATCAGACCGAGGTATTGTATTGGTGTCGACTTCTGCTTCAATGCCCAGTTTTTGGTAAGCTTCTATAATACTGTTCGAGATCCTTTGGCTGACATTTCCACCACTAGTATCTCGTGTATAAAAATATCCTGAGTTTGGAGATGATTGCATCTCCAGATTCACGTAGGCATAGATACTGTCTGGGTTTATCACAGTTTGGAGGTAGCTCCGTGAACCAGCGAATATAAATTCTTCTGCGCTCCAAAACATATATCGATAAGTTCTAGATTTTGGTTGACTGGCATTACTTGTCGCGTGATCTAACAACAGTGCCGCACTCGTTGCATTATCATTTATCCCGGGACTTTGAGGAACTGAATCTAAATGTGCACCAACTTCAATTGCTGGCAAATTCTTTGTTCCAGTATTTTCGGCAATGAGGTTCATACTCCACCTACGTTCTGTGATCATTAGAACGTCCAGTACCAAACTAGATGGATCAGAATGGATTTTGGTGTAAGTGGGATGGCTTATCCCCACTAGCGGTATATCTAGATGTGCGGTGCCCTTTTGCAAAATATATAAAGGGGTATCTGTATGTGAAGCAATGATAGCTGCTCGGGCTCCCGACTCATTAGCCAACAAATGTTGACGTTGCGTAGTACAATTAGTTGACTCTTGTATGATGATGATTGATCCACGAGGTACATCAAGATACTGCTGTTTTTCACATCCATTTCCACCGATGAAGTGTGGACGAGCACTAATAGGTCCAGGTGTCGATGCGCTGAACATAGCGGGAACAAGGTCCAGCATTTTCCCATTACTCATCAATTGTGCATGTTCAGTTTTGCTATATAGAAATTCAAATTTTTCGGTCCAGACTTTCAACCCTGCATTGCGAAGCTGCTCGGAAAAGTATTGTACTGATTCAGCGTGCCCATTGCTTCCTGCTTCACGATTACCTCCATTCTTATCTGAGATTTCTTGAAGTTTCTGAATGTGCTTCAGTACACTATCCACTTTATTAATTTTTATGACTGAATTTGTATCTTTTATTGTTGCAGTTGCAGTTGCAAGGACTGGAAAAAATAAAAAGGATACTGCAACAAAACAACATAAAGAGCTTTTGGAAAAAGGCAAAGCGGATTTTATACATATATTTTTAGTAGTGCTGTTCATATTAAGGTCTTCCTTAGCCTGTCAGGAGATGTCGGTTCATCTGTTAAACACGACACCATCATACCGTTAAACTAACGCAGGTAATTTAAAAAGGACTACTATATAACCATCAATACTATTACATATAAATACAGCAAGTAATGTATATAAATAAAATAAAATTATCATTACTAATGATCACACTTTTGATAAATATCACATCAGATATTCTTATTGGTTTTTTTTATAAGTTAGATTCTCTTTTATGACTTAAAATAAAATTTAAAAACCAATAATAGTGAATAATATTTATTTTACTCTTAAAATACGTATTGTCACGAATGGAGGTCGCCCAATATCGCTATTTTCAAGTCAGCTTTCGCCAAAGTTACAATTATTTTTGCAATAGATTAAGACACTTTTATCATCGAACAAGTTTACTATACTCTATAAACTTCAAGTAGCTACGAGTAAAACAACGTGAAGCCCTATATTTCCTCGCGACGCGGGAAAATATAACACGCATCTTGAAGTTGGATTGGCATACATAAAAAGAATAATTAAATAATAAATTAAATTCATAATAGTATTCTCATTAAAAAATAATACAATGAAATAAGTTAGGCTGGATTAATACAATAAGTGTAACAGGTGCATGATTGAAAGGTGAGTCAACTGTCAGTATACTTTATAGCTCTCATTCTAAAAATAAGTGCCTGAAAGACGGATCCAACTTTAGAGTGCAACACTACCCACTAATACTGTTCCCGCCGTAGTTCGTCAAAAATCACTTGATGTTGTCTTAAACCCAGACGTTTCTTCGGCCGATAATTTATGAATACCACCACTCTCTGTATTTCTTCATTACTCACTTCTCGTAAGTCCGTTCCCTTGGGAATAAACTGGCGCAGCAGACTGTTACAATTTTCGTTTAATTCTCGCTCGGAGGATGCATATGGATGGGCAAATTAGGTCTCTATTTCCAGTGCCTTCGCGATTGTCTGATGCTCACTAAATTCGCCACCAGTATAGATACAACTTTCTCGTATCCCGTTTATCTCTGGCAACATGCCGATATATCCATTCATGGGTGACCGTCTTTCCCAGATGCCGAGCGATGTGATTGATTTGCTCAGGACTCCAGATCCACTCCAGTGCGGCTTCAGCAAATTCAATTGTGTCGTCATTCATGCTCCGTTTACTGGAATAAATCCGCGTAACTGACTAATATTGCACGCATTATTGGGAGGATATTCTGTCTCAGAGCGGTTGTATCTGGCTGAACTCTCTGGACGCGGTCGATTTATGTACACCAATTTTTTTGGCAATCTCAGTCTGAGAAATTTTTTCAGCATGAAACAAGGAAATCTAATATTTTTTACCTTCGGTTAACTGTTGATACATCATGTGCGTATTATCACGAATGGAGATCACCCAATATCGCTATTTTTCAAGTTAGTTGTCACCAAAATTACAATTATTTTTGCAATAGATTAAGCCACATTTGACCCTGTTGTTTGATATCGATTGGAACCGGATTGGTTGGCATAGTTGTTCCTTTAATACATTAGTTCTATTGGCGACAACTATGCTGACACAGGGGGATAATAAGTGATCTTCTTCGTGATAATACGCATCATGGTACTCACACTTGTTTCGGTCGATGAATAGAGTAATCTGTCAGCAGTTAACCTCCCACCTTTTTTCTTCATCAGCGTTGCACTTATTGTATGAATCTACGAAGGAACAGCACCCTGTCCCTTAAGTTTTAAGCTCTTAATCTGATTATTTTCCTTTCGGCATCATCTTCTGCATCACCAGCTGCACGAACATGCCGGCAGATTGCCTGACCTGCCCCACGCCCTAGCTCATCATACCGGCCACATCCCCCATTCGCACACCGTCCCACGCTAATGTGTCCAGCCAGACCATCGGCAGGACAATAAACAGCGTCCCCATCACCAGCCCCATAATCAAATCATCCGAGGTGATCTGCATACCTGCCAGATTAAACAAGCTGTGGGTGTCTGAGCCGTACAGGGCTTCCAGTAAATGGCTGTCCAACCAACGTGCCAGTTCCCACCAGAAGGTCAAAAAGTTCAATGCGAAAATCACAAACGTCAGCGTAAAGATGGTCTTAAACTCATAGGCCGCAAACAGCACAATCAGGGGTATCAGGATATACAACGCCATCAGGATCACCGCTTCCTGATAAGCCCGCGTGTTTTTAGGTCATGCTCCCAATGATTAGATCTTGTGATAGACTCCCTACTTTTTATTCTGGGTGAAATATGGCTAAAGTGGATGTAATTTGTCGTTACTGTCATAAAACAGACGAAGTTAAAGGGCATGGAAAAGGGCGTACTGGGCATCCTCGCTATCACTGCTATGCTTGCCGTAAAACCTTCCAATTGAACTATACCTATCAAGACTGCCATCCCGGTATGAAAGAGCGGATTATTGATATGGCCATGAATAACGCCGGTGTCAGGGGCACGGCTCGGGCTCTGAAAGTCGGCATTAACACGGTCATTCGCACATTAAAAAACTCACACCAAGACAAGTAACCACGCTGCCGCTGGCGGGCAGTGAGATTCACATTATAGCAGAATCATATTAATATGACATAATATCTGGATTCACATAACAAAGGATAAAGTGCAATGGGCTACAGTCTGGATTTTCGAAAGCGAGTATTGGCATACAAAGACAAACATTCGTTGACTTTTGAACAAACGAGCGACCATTTTGATATTTCTATGCGGACCTTATTTCGGTGGCATCACAAAATAGAACCCTGTGTGACACGGAATAAGCCGCCCACGAAAATCAGTGATGAAGCGCTTCTCACCGATGTCCAAAATTATCCCGATGATTATCAATGGGAAAGAGCAAAACGCCTGGGTGTTGCGCAGTCTGCTATCCACTACGCCTTGAAACGGCTGAAAATAACGGTTAAAAAAAAACGCTAAGCCCCCCCAATGCTGACGCTCAGGCTCGTCAGGCTTTTATCGAACGCATCGGCCACTATGAGCAAGCGGGGAAACCGATTGTTTATCTGGATGAAAGCGGTTTTGCCCAGTCGATGCCCCGCACACACGGCTATTCGGCGAAAGGGCGGCGCTGCTTCGGGACACACGACTGACAGGCCAAAGGCCGCATAAATGTCATTGGTGCGATCCTCAAAAAGACCTTCGTGACCTTAAGCTTATTTTCGGGAAGCATTAATGCGGATGTCTTTCACGCCTGGATGACACAAGATTTGCTGCCCAAGCTCCCAAGCGGCACCGTGATTGTCATGGATAATGCCTCATTCCATAAACGGCATGATACGATAAAAGCGGTAGCAGACCACGGTTGCCTGTTGGAATGGTTACCCCCTTACAGCCTGGATTTGAATCCCATCGAACCGAAATGGGCGGAAGTCAAAGCGATAAGACGGCGAGAGAGGTGTTCAATTGATGAACTGTTTATGACGTATATAAAATATGCCTGATTATTTTGATTCTGCTATATCTGTGAAATAGACGAGCAGTGATGTGATGGACGTCCCCCTTTTCCCGCTATAAACAGAGTCATCCTGTTATCCGGTGCACTGAGTTTCGGGAGAACACATCATGAATACTCTCAAAGTCGTTGGCATTGACCTCGCCAAAAACGTTTTTCAGATCTGCGTCTGGATGGCAGACGGTTCCGTGGCCTCTAACAGAAAGATTTCACGGCAAAAATTTCTTGATGCAGTACGGATTTTCCCTCCGGCAACGCTTATTGCCATAGAAGAGTGTGCGACTTCTCATCATTGGGGTAGAATACTGCAGGCAATGGGGTATACCGTCAGGCTCATCCCCACGCAGCATGTCAAAGCCTTTATCCACCATCAAAAGAACGATGCGAATGATGCACTCGCTATCTGTGAGGCAGCTTGTCGTCCAGGTATCCATTTTATCCCGATCAAAACCGTGGAACAGCAAGATATCAAAGCACTGCGTAGCGCCCGACAGCTTATGGTGGAACAACGGACTGCACTTACCAATCAGATACGGGCTTTTCTGGCTGAATTGGGATTGATTATTCCAGTGGGTATCCAGCAGCTGAGACAACATCTGCCTGATATTCTGGTCATGCTCCCAATGATTAGATCTTGTGATAAACTCCCTACTTTTTATTCTGGGTGAGATATGGCTAAAGTGGATGTGATTTGTCGTTACTGTCATAA